>NZ_JBJDRJ010000011.1:0-117166 GCF_044987415.1 Microbacterium sp. ZW T5_45
CAAGCTTGACTGCCGCGGAACGCTCTTCCATCGAATAGTGCTCACCCGCACGCCGCGCCCGCGGCCTATCTCGTTCGTTCATCAAAATCACCCGAGAACAAGACTCCACCAAAACCGGGTCACCCCAACCTGAGCCCTTCTCATCTCAGGTCGATGCGTTTCGCGTCGACCTGAGCCCTTCTCATCTCCGCTCGCGGCATCCAGCCCTCCCAGAGGACCGGTCGCTACGCTGGAAGCGATGATCCTCCCCCTCACGACCACAGATCCCGCGGAGACGCCGCTCCCCGATTGGGTGCAGGCGGCACTCGGCTTCCTCGTCCCCGTCGGTCTCACCGCGCTCAACATCGCGCTGATCATCGTCGCGTGCGTACTCATAGCCCTCGTCCTGCGCGTCGTCATCCGACGCGTGGTGCATCGGATCGTGGACTCGGCGAAGAACAAGGCCTCGGTCGACGACACGCAGGCCCTCGAGCGCTCACCGCTCGCGGACATGCGTCTCGTGCAGCGTACGCGGACGCTCGGCACGATCCTGCAGAACATCGTCAACGTGATGCTCGTGGTGATCGCGATCGTCCTCATTGTGAACGCCATCGATACCGGCCTGCTCGGCTCGCTGACGCTGCTCACCGCCGCCGTCGGCGCGGGGCTCGGCTTCGGCGCGCAGAACATCGTGAAGGATGTCCTGAACGGCATCTTCATCGTCGCCGAAGACCAGATCGGCATCGGTGACGTCGTCGATCTGGGCCTCGCCTCGGGCGTCGTCGAGTACGTGAGCGTGCGGATCACCCAGGTGCGCGATGTGAACGGCACTCTCTGGTACGTGCGCAACGGCGAGGTCCTGCGCATCGGGAACATGTCACAGGGATGGGCTCGGGCGATCATCGATCTCGGCGTTCCGGCCGACTCCGACCTGGAGCAGGTGGAGCGGACCATGCTGGAGACGGCTCAGAACCTCGCCAAGGACCCGAAGTGGCGCACCCGCATCATCGAGAAGCCCGAGCTCTGGGGCCTCGAGTCGATCGGCGGTGACGCCCTGGTGGTCAGGATCGTCATCAAGGCGCGCGCGAACGCCAAGGACGACGTCGCGCAGGAGCTGCGCAAGCGACTCCGTGCCGCGATGATCGAGAACGACATCGCACTGCCGAGCATGACCGCCGTCCTCCCCACGGGTCTCGACGGCGCTCGTCGAGTGCGGGGCGCCAATCCGCCCAAGACGCGGCCCAACGCCGTGACGGGTGTGCCGACGGTGCCGGAGCGGGGCATCTGGCGACGCAAGAAGACGACGGATGAGGGAGGGACTGCGAAGTGAGCTTCTACGACGAGGTGGGCGGTGCCGAGACCTTCGGGACCATCGTCTCGGTGTTCTATCGCGAGGTGGCGCTCGATCCGGTGCTGAAGCCGATGTACCCCGAAGAGGACCTCGGGCCCGCCGAGGACCGTCTGCGCATGTTCCTCGAGCAGTACTGGGGAGGACCGACGACCTACGGCGAGACCCGCGGACATCCACGCCTGCGGATGCGTCACATGCCGTTCCACGTCGATCCCGACGCCCGCGACCGTTGGCTGCGTCACATGCGTACGGCGCTCGACGAGGCACGCCTGTCTCCTCTGCACGACGCGACGCTGTGGGACTACCTCGAACGCGCGGCGTATGCCATGGTGAACACATTCGAACCGTCGGGAATCGGAACGGCCCCTGCCGGGCGCCCCACGTTGGAGTCCCGATCACGTGAGGAATCAACGGAGAGCTCATGACGACCACGCCCCTGTCCACAGACGTTCTGGTGATCGGATGGGGGCTGTCCGGCCTCGTCGCCGCAGCTGAGGCGTTGGATGCCGGGCGGAGAGTGGTCATCGTCGATCAGGAGCCGCGGACCAACCTCGGCGGGCAGGCGTGGTGGTCCTTCGGCGGCCTGTTCCTCGTCGACTCCCCGGAGCAACGGCGCATGGGGATCAAGGACTCGCTGGAGCTGGCCAGGCAGGACTGGTTCGGCACGGCGGGTTTCGATCGCCCGGAGGACGAATGGCCGCGGAAGTGGGCCGAGGCCTACCTCCGGTTCGCCGCGGGCGAGAAGCGTGCATGGCTCCGCGAACGGGGAGTCGGATTCTTCCCCGTGGTGGGGTGGGCGGAGCGCGGTGGCTACGGCGCTCTGGGCCCGGGCAACTCGGTCCCCCGGTTCCACATCACGTGGGGCACCGGGCCTGGCGTGGTCGCTCCCTTCGCCGCCCGGGTGGAGCAGGGAGAGCGCGAGGGTCGGCTGACCATCCTCCCGCGGCACCGAGTCGGCACGCTGCTCACGACCGATGGGACCGTCACCGGTGCGGCAGGGCAGGTTCTCGCGAGCAGCGGGGCCGAGCGCGGAGAGCCCTCGGATCGCCTGGAGATCGGGGAGTTCTCGATCACGGCGGGCGCGACGATCGTCACGTCCGGCGGCATCGGAGGAAATCATGAGCTCGTGCGTGCCGCGTGGCCTGATCGCCTGGGCAGCCCACCCGACCGCATGCTGTCGGGTGTTCCCGCCTACGTCGACGGCTCCATGCTCGCCGTCGCCGAGTCCGCCGGTGCGCGCCTCGTCAACGGCGACCGGATGTGGCACTACGTCGAGGGCATCCGGAATTGGGATCCGGTGTGGCCCGCGCACGGCATCCGGATCCTCCCCGGCCCTTCTTCGCTGTGGTTGGATGCGACGGGCCGCCGCCTGCCCGTGCCCCTCTTCCCGGGGTTCGACACACTCGGAACGCTCGCTCATCTGCGCGCGACCGGCCATGATCATTCCTGGTTCGTGACGTCGCGCCAGATCGTCGAGAAGGAGTTCGCCCTTTCGGGGAGCGAGCAGAATCCCGATCTCACGGGCAAGGACATCGGACTGCTGGTGAAGTCGCGGCTGGCGAAGGGGCCGACCGGGCCAGTGCAGGCGTTCCTCGATGAAGGTGAGGACTTTCTCGTCGAGGACGACCTGGAATCCCTGCTGGACCGTATGCGACGGCATCCCGGGGGCGACCTGCTCGACATCGCTCACGTGCGTCAGGAGGTCATCGCGCGGGACCGCGAGATCGACAACGACTTCACGAAGGACGCGCAGATCGGGATGCTGCGCTCGATGCGCGGCTATCGCGGCGACAGGCTGATCCGCACTGCGGCTCCGCATCGGCTGCAGGATCCGTCCGCTGGGCCGCTCATCGCGGTCCAGCTGCACGTCCTCACCCGCAAGTCGCTGGGCGGGATCTCGACCGATCTCAACGGTCGTGCCCTCGACGCGGATGGCGTGCCGGTGCCCGGGCTCTTCGCCGCGGGTGAGGCGAGTGGCTTCGGCGGTGGCGGCGTGCACGGCTACCGCGCGCTGGAGGGGACGTTCCTCGGCGGGTGCCTGTTCTCCGGGCGTCAGGCCGGCCGCGCTGCTGCGTCGGTCGGCTGAGGACCGCGCGCCGCCGGTGTGCAGGCGGCGAAGGTCTGCGCGGGTCGGTGGCTGCCCGAGATCAGGCCCCGGTCTCCCTCACCGCCGTGAGTCCGACGACGGCCGGCCCACGAGTGAGCACGTGTCCACGACGGAACGCGAGTCGCGTCCACCGGCCCGATCGCATGACTCTGACCTGCTCCTCCCCCGAGACGAAACCGAAGGCGTCGGCGGCGAAGGCGACTCCCCTCGGCAGGTCCAGGAGATCCGGGTCGGGTTCTCCCCAGATCGCGGCCCGCAGCGCGCGCACCGCTTCCTCTCCGGAGCCAGGTGCGGTGCCGTGCGCGACCGCGCTGATCCCCCACTGCGCCCGCTGGGCGATGACGGATGCCGTCAGCGTGCCGTGCTCCTGCCAATCGCCGCGTGGCGGCGCGATGCCGGCCCAGGACGGTGAGAGACCGGTCTCCGGGAAGAGCAGCTCTCGATCGTTCTCGCTTGCCGCGAGCTCGGCGACGACGACATCGCATTCGAGTTCGGGATCCGCGTGGACGACCCTCATCGCGAGCACCGTCGGGGTCTGGTCGAACAGACCGTGGGGGGCGAGAGCGGCGGCGGTGAGCGCGAGCACCCCGCGGGCGCCCTGCAGCCGGATGCCCTCGTCGGAGATGCGGCGGGCCCTGCCCACGAAGGTCAGGACGTCCTTGGACGTCTCGGCATCGGCGAGGACGAGAGCGTGGGGCACGCCCTCTAAACTATCAAGGCGGACCGCCGCGCAGCCGTGGAGAGGATGTCATGGGCTCTGAGGAACACGCCGCACGCACCGTCGAGCAGCTGCTGGACGTGCTCGATCTCGACCAGGCGACGGCACGGACGACCGAGGACATCTTCACGGGGGTCTCGCATCCGATGCCCGGCGGGCGCATCTACGGCGGACAGGTGCTCGCACAGTCGCTGATCGCGGCCGAGCGCACGATGCCCGAGGAGCGCGCCGTCCACTCCATGCACGGGTACTTCCTCCGTCCGGGGGATGCGGCACAGGGTCTCACCATCGCCGTCGATCGGATCCACGACGGCCGCTCGTTCTCGACCCGTCGGTCGCAGGCGTATCAGAACGGCGTACCGATCTTCTCGATGATCGCGTCGTTCCAGGACGAGGATCCCGGTGTCGAGCACGCGGCGCCGATGCCCGACGGCGTCCCCGATCCGGAATCGCTCCTCCCCGACGAAGAGCGCGTCGCGGGTCTGCCATCCGGGGTCTCACGGATGCTGAGCGATCGGGCCGTGGATGTGCGGCACGTCGGTTCTCCCCTGTGGGGTCCTGCGGACGAGGAGCCTCAGCCTCGACAGGCGGTCTGGATGCGCATGCGAGCGCCTCTTCCCGACGATCCGCGACTGCACCGGGCAGCTCTCGCCTATCTCAGCGACATGACGATCCAGGAGTCGATCCTGCGCGCGCACGGCGCGAGCTGGGCGGTTCCGGGCATCAAGATCGCGAGCCTCGATCACGCGATGTGGTGGCATCGCCCCGCTCGGGTGGACGAGTGGCTGCTGTATGTGCAGGAGTCGCCCAACGCGCGCGGTGGGCGTGGCCTCGCTCAGGGACGAATCCACGCGCGCGACGGTGCACTCGTCGCCAGCGTCGCGCAGGAGATCATGATCAGGGTGCCCGCCTGACCTGAGGTCGAGGGGGCGACTCGGGCTCCACCGGGCGGTTCGGAAGCAGCGGCAGCGAGCAGCGGA
The DNA here is from genome assembly GCF_044987415.1 of Microbacterium sp. ZW T5_45. Taxonomy (NCBI): domain Bacteria; kingdom Bacillati; phylum Actinomycetota; class Actinomycetes; order Micrococcales; family Microbacteriaceae; genus Microbacterium; species Microbacterium sp. ZW T5_45. Next base: position 5,136 of record NZ_JBJDRJ010000011.1, read on the forward strand.
GGCTACGCGGCTGCGTCCCGGGGATCGGCGTCCCTCTTCGAACGGCACGGCTCCGGGAATGGCGCGGTTCAGCGGTGCGCGTACTCGATCGATGGCCCGGTGAAGGGCTCCCAGGCGTCGCGCATCTCCTGTGTGAGTCGGGTCGGACGGCCCGTCCGCGCGTCGACCAGAACGATGACGGCCGTCGACCGCGCGTAGATCGCCCGAGGCTCGGATGCAGGGTCGTTGTGCACCTCGTAGCAGACCTCGACGCTCGATCCGCCGAGCTTCCCGAACCACATCTGCACCTCGAGCGGTCGGCGCTGATAGGGCACGGGTGCGAGGTACTCGATCTCCTGGCGCGCGATGAGCGTGAGGATGCCCTCTTCGATACCTGAGTCGAGGACGGCCGTCGACGGGGCCTCCTCCCCCGGCCCCGCGCGCCAGAACGCCCGCACCCGCGCCTCCTCGAGCAGTTTCAGCATCGAGGTGTTGTTGACGTGGTTGAAGGCGTCCAGGTCGCCCCAGCGGAGCTGGATCGGGATGTGGAGGCGAGGCCCCGGCGTCGGCTCGGTCATCGCGAGGTCAGTCGCGCGTGAGCTTGCGGTGGGTGGAACGGTGCGGCTTCGCGGCATCCGGTCCGAGGCGCTCGATCTTGTTCTGCTCGTACGCCTCGAAGTTGCCCTCGAACCAGTACCACTGGTCGGGCTTCTCGTCGGTGCCCTCGTAGGCGAGGATGTGCGTCGCGATGCGGTCGAGGAACCAGCGGTCGTGGGTGATGACCACTGCGCAACCGGGGAACTCGAGGAGGGCGTTCTCGAGGGAGCTCAGCGTCTCGACGTCGAGGTCGTTGGTGGGCTCGTCGAGGAGGAGCAGGTTGCCGCCCTCCTTCAGCGTCAGCGCGAGGTTGAGACGGTTGCGCTCACCACCGGAGAGCACACCTGCCTTCTTCTGCTGGTCGGGCCCCTTGAAACCGAACTTCGAGACGTAGGCGCGCGAGGGGATCTCGGTCTTGCCGACGACGATGAAGTCGAGCCCATCGGACACGACCTCCCACAGCGTCTTGTCGGGGTCGATGTTCGCACGGGACTGGTCGACGTAGCTGATCTTGACGGTCTCGCCGACCTTGAGGTCGCCGCCGTCGAGCGGCTCCAGGCCGACGATCGTCTTGAAGAGAGTGGTCTTTCCCACACCGTTCGGACCGATGACTCCGACGATGCCGTTCGGCGGAAGGCTGAAGCTCAGGCCGTCGATGAGCGAGCGTCCGTCGAAGCCCTTCTTCAGATTCTTGGCGTCGATCACGATGCTGCCGAGACGCGGACCCGCGGGGATCTGGATCTCCTCGAAGTCGAGCTTCCTGGTCCGCTCCGCCTCAGCCGCCATCTCCTCGTAGCGTGCCAGACGCGCCTTCGACTTGGTCTGACGGCCCTTGGCGCTCGAGCGCACCCACTCGAGCTCGTCCTTGAGGCGCTTCGCGAGCTTCGCGTCCTTCTTGCCCTGGATGTCGAGGCGCTCGGCCTTCTTCTCGAGGTAGGTGGAGTAGTTGCCCTCGTAGCCGATCAGACGGCCGCGGTCGACCTCGGCGATCCACTCGGCGACGTGGTCGAGGAAGTACCGGTCGTGGGTGATCGCGATGACCGCGCCCTTGTAGGCCTGCAGGTGCTGCTCGAGCCAGAGCACGCTCTCGGCGTCGAGGTGGTTGGTGGGCTCGTCGAGAAGAAGCAGATCGGGCTTCTGGAGGAGGAGCTTCGCGAGTGCGACACGGCGCTTCTCGCCACCGGACAGCGGCGCGATCGCGGCATCCGCGGGCGGGGTGCGCAGGGCGTCCATCGCCTGGTCGAGCTGCGAGTCGAGGTCCCAGCCGTCGGCGGCGTCGATCTCCTCCTGGAGCGTCCCCATCTCGGCGAGGAGCGAATCGAAGTCCGCATCCGGGTCGGCCATGAGCAACGAGATCTCGTTGAAGCGGTCGACCTTGGCCTTGATCGCGATTCCGTCCTGGATGTTCTCGAGGACGGTCTTGGACTCGTCGAGCTCGGGCTCCTGCATGAGGATGCCGACCGTGAACCCGGGGGTCAGCTTGGCTTCGCCGTTCGACGGCGTGTCGAGACCCGCCATGATCTTGAGGATCGTCGACTTACCGGCGCCGTTCGGGCCGACCATGCCGATCTTCGCACCGGGGAGGAACGACATCGTCACGTCGTCGAGGATGAGCTTCTCGCCCACCGCCTTGCGTGCACGAACCATCGAGTAGATATACTCAGCCACCGAAAACCGCTCCTTCTGTTGGCATCGAAGATCGACACTCCAGCCTAGCGGCACCTCAGGTGAGCGACATCGAGGGTCGCTGTCGCGTCACCAGTCGATCGGACGGGTGTTCCCGACGAGGCAGCGTCCCTCTGCGAGCTGCGGCATCACGATCGTGACCGGCTCACCGGTCGAGGGCCCGACTTGACCGACCAGGCACTCCGTCGCGCCCCATCGCACGGAGAACTGCATGCTCTCCACAGCCCGGTCGACGGTGGTGGCGTCAGGAGTGACCTGCATCGCTGCCTTGTCGAAGCCGGCGGCCGTCAATGCGTCGATGTACGCTCGCCCTTCGGCCCGCTGATCCGAGGCCCAGACCTGCGCGGTGATCGCAGAGAACAGCGGCAGGTTGTCCGCGGCCGTTCCGTCTGGCACCAGGACCGGAGCGGACACAGGCTCCTCGGCCGTCGTCGGTGCCGTCGTCGGCGCCGCGCTCGGTGCCGGATCGGCGGGTCCGCACGCGGCGAGGACGAGGGTCAGTGCCGCGGTCGCGCCGATGAGAGCGATGCGAGCGGGGGTGTTGGCCTGTCGACGGAGCACGGGTCCGAGTCTACGGGGCGCTTCCGTCCGGGCCGCCACCCCCGCCATGCCGGCTCAGAACGGCACCGGTTCATCCACGACAGCGCCGGATGCGGTGTTCACGTCATCGCCATCGCTCGCCGCCCACGACACGTCGAGGTCGTCCTGCGCCGCCCCACCATCTCCCGGCTGATCACCACCGGGATCCTCCTGCGTTGCGGCGAAGCCGTCGATCTCTCCCCTGGTCGCTCTCGAGTCGATGGCTGGCGCGGCGTGCTCCCCCGATGCCGCCGCACGCGACGCCGAGAGGAACGCTGTGGTCCCCCAGCGCAGATCGTGGCCGATCGCCTCAGCATCGATGTCGACGCTCATGCCGTGCTTACCGTTCGCCTCCCAGCTGCGGATCTTCAGCCGTCCGGTCACGATCACACTGTCTCCCGTGCGCAGGGACGCCTTCGCGTGTTCTCCGAGCTGCCGGAAGGCCGCCACGGAGTACCAGTTCGTTCCCGCGTCGACCCAGCGTTGCGTCGGCTGATCGAAGCGGCGAGCGGTACTCGCCACCCTGAAGTTCGTGACGGGAATGCCGCTGGCGGTCTGCCCTCTTGTCGGGTCGGTCGCCACCCGACCCAGGATCGTGAGTGTGTCGTCGTTCATGTCATTTCTCCTCGGTTCGCCGGGTTCGCGCCCCGGATGGAACCAGAGTGCTCCTCCCCGAGGAGGGCGCGCCCCCCGAAACCCACGTCTGGAGGACAACTCGTGGCGCGACCGGGACTGTGGACGAAAGCTCGCATCGCACCGAATCGCACCGCCCCGAGCAATGTCGGTGGTCGCGCTTATGTTCGAATCAGAAAGGAGTTGCCGATGTCCGACAACCTGATCACGTCCCTACCCGAAGTCCCCTATGCGACACCGGATCTGTCGTCGCCACGCGAGCACCTCGTTCGCGCCGCGCCGAACCTATGGCGCGTCGTCGATCGCTCCCATCGCGTCATCGGCCACCTGCGCCTGCGACCGGATCCGCTCGGCATGCGGTATCGCGCAGAGCGGCTGCACCTTGCGACAGGCTCGTTCCAGCTCGTGGGCGACTTCTGGCGAGCCGACGATGCGGTCAGTGCTCTTCGCAACGGCTGAGCCGCGATGAGTGCCCCCGGCAGGATTCGAACCTGCGACCAAGAGATTAGAAGGCTCCTGCTCTATCCCCTGAGCTACGGAGGCGCACTATCTCTACCGTACCGCGAGGAGTCAGCTTTTCGCCCCGTCGATAGGATGGGCGCATGGTGAATGCGTCCGAGAACGACCGACTCGTCTGGATCGATTGCGAGATGACGGGGCTCGATCTCTCGATCGACGAACTCGTCGAGATCGCGGTCGTCATCACCGACTTCGAGCTTCGTCCCGTCGATCCGGGCTTCCAGATCGTGATCAAGCCGAGCGATGCAGCCCTCGCGCATATGGGCGAGTTCGTCACGGACATGCACGCGACCTCGGGCCTGATCGACGAGATCCCGAACGGCGTCACGCTGGCCGAGGCAGAAGCGCAGACGCTCGAGTACATCCGACGGTTCGTTCCGCAGGAGCGCAAAGCTCCCCTCGCAGGCAACACGATCGGCACCGACCGCATGTTCCTGGCGAAGTACATGCCGGAGGTCGACACCTGGCTGCACTATCGCAACGTCGATGTCTCCAGCATCAAGGAGCTCTCACGCCGCTGGTATCCGCGGGCCTTCTTCCACGCTCCCGCCAAGGACGGTGGACACCGGGCGCTGGCCGACATCCTCGAATCGATCCGCGAGCTCCAGTACTACCGCCAGGCGGTCTTCGTGACCGAACCGGGACCGACGAGCGACGAGGTCAAGGCGATCGCATCCGACGTCGTGTCAAAGTTCACCCCGAACATGTAATAGACTCGTGGGGTTGCCTGCTCCGGCAGGCGCATGGTGGGTATAGCTCAGTTGGTAGAGCGCCTGGTTGTGGTCCAGGAGGTCGCGGGTTCAAGCCCCGTTACTCACCCCAGTGAAAGGTCCCGGCTCTCGAGCCGGGACCTTTCGTCTTTCGGGAGGGATCAATTGATGATCTCGGCGTTCGGATCCCGCTGCAACACCGACAGGCGTTCACGCCACGACTGCAGCGCCTCGGGAGTCAGACGGACCCAATCGTGGATCTCCCGGACCACGCGGAGTGGTTCTCTGCTCCGAAACGAGCGAGTCGGGTTGCCCGGGAACTTCTTATCCGTCACATTCGGATCGTCCTCGAAGCTCCCCAGCGGCTCCACCTCGTACACATGCGGCCGGATGCCGTCGACCGGCGAGAGCTCCGCAGCGATCTCCGCGGCAAGCCCCGCCCCGTCCTTCTTCGCCGTGAAGTACACGTGATTCATCACCACCTCAGGGCGGTAGTTGGAACGGAACCCCGCGGTCAACAGATCGCCCGGTCGGAGCTCCGCAGCGGTTCCATGGAAGAACGGCCCCTCATCGCGCATCTCTGTCATGCAGCCACCCTATGTGGCACGATGCCGGTCGGCACGGCCGTGGTCCTAGAATCGATCGGTGTCCTTCGCGCTCTGGGTCTCTCTGCTGACAGCCTGCATCGTCATCAGTTTCACTCCGGGCGCCGGAGCGATCAACACGATGTCGAACGCGCTCACACAGGGATGGCGCCGCTCCATCTGGGGCATCATCGGCCAGCAGCTGGCGCTGATCGTGCACGTCGTGATCGTGGCGGCCGGTGTCGGACTCATCGTCTCGCGCTCCGAGATCCTGTTCAACGCCATCCGATACGCGGGCGCCGCCTACCTCGTCTATCTCGGCATCCGACTGATCCTGACACGACCGACGGTCGTCACCGACGACGGCGAACCGACTGAGAAGGCACCCGAAGGACGCTGGTCGATGGTCCGCCGTGGACTCTGGGTCAACTTGCTCAACCCGAAGGCGATCGTCTTCTTCCTCGCGTTCATCCCCCAGTTCGTGAAGCTCGATCAGCCGCAGCTCCCCCAGTACCTCACGATCATCGCGACGACGATCATCGTCGATGTGATCGTCATGTGGGGCTTCTTCGCCGCCGCGGCACGACCCTTCCGACGTCTCACACGGTCGCCGCGCGGCCAGCGCACCCTGAACACGATCTTCGGCATCCTGTTCATCGCGGTCGCAGCGATGCTCGCTCTCCTGCACTGATCAGACGCGTGCCTCTCCGAGGGTGTCGGATGCCGCACGCGGCACCCGATGCGACGTCCCACGCTGGTCGCCCGGGAGAACCGTGTCGCGCAATAGGCTGGACGGGATGCAGATGGATGCCGACACCTTCGACGCGCTCGTCACCGACGAGCTCGATCGCCTGCCCGACGACATGGTCGACGGCCTCGACAACGTCGTCTTCGTGGTCGAGGACCGCCCCGAGGACGGCAGCCTCGATCTGCTGGGGCTCTACGACGGCCTGGCCCTCACCGAGCGTGGCCAGTACGGGATGGGCGAACTGCCCGATCGCATCGTCGTGTACCGAGAGCCGCACCTCGCGCAGTGCGATGACGAGGATGAGCTGCGGGACGAGGTTCATACGACCCTCGTGCACGAGATCGCGCACTTCTACGGAATAGACGACGAGCAGCTGCACGAACTGGGGTGGGCATGAGCACGCCGATCACGACGCCGGATCTCGACATCGATTCGGACCTCTCCGCGGCACCGCTCGAACCCTGGGAGGTCGTCGTCTGGAACGATCCTGTCAACCTCATGTCCTACGTCGTCCGCGTGTTCCGCACCTACTTCGGGTACAGCACGGAGCGTGCGACGCAACTCATGCTCGCCGTGCACCATGACGGACACGCGATCGTCGCGACCGGTCCCCGAGAGACGATGGAGGTGCACGCGCAGGCGATGCACGACTACGGACTCTGGGCGACGGTCAGGAAGGCACCCCGGTGAGCGACCGCACACTGCTCCTCGCGATGGCACCGATCGAGGCGGAGCAGCTCTCGCGACTCCTCACGGACTTCGTCGCCCTCCTCGACGCGGACGCGGGTACGGACGCGTCTGATCCTGCCGTGGATCGCCTCACTCCGTCGCCGTATCCGGAGGACCATGATGCCGCTCGCGACTTCCGGGCCGGCACACGCGCTGACCTCCTCGACCGGCGCCGTTCGGATGCCGGCGCGGTGCTGACCGCGTTGCGCGGGCTGCACCCGAGCGCCGACGATGACGCGTTCGCCGAGCGCGATCTGCGTGTGCCGAGCGCGGAGATCGACGCGTGGCTTCGTACCCTCACCTCCGTACGGCTGGTGCTCGCAAGCCGTCTCGGAATCACGGACGACGATGATCACCGCATCCCCGATCAGGGCCTCCAGGTCTACGAATGGATCGGATATCGCCTCGAGCTGCTCGTGCAGGCCGCCGACGAGGCGGGGATCTGACGCCTCACGGCACCTCGATGATGCGCGTGGCCAGCGACCTCGGATCGTCTCGCTCGATGTGTCGACGCTCCTGCGCCGCCCAGCGCTCCCAGTGCGGGCGATAGGCTTCTCCGTCCCGGGCCAGAGCGCGCTCCTTGCGCTCCACCTCGCCGGACTCGACCCAGATCCGCACCGGCGCGAGCTCGGAGACACCGGCACGAAGGATGCCGCAGCCTTCGATGATGAGGCCGCGATCGGCCGGCACCGGATGCTCCTCCGCGATGGCAGAGCTCTCCCAGTCCCATCGAGACCACGCACCGGCGACCCCGCGGACGCGCGGGCTCAGGATCCCCTCGATCGCGTGTTCGGCACCCGCATCGAGGCCGTCCCAGCCCGGATAGATCGAATCCAGCGCGATCAGTATCGGGGGGCCCTGCAACGGCCACGCTTCCCGGATGCGCGCAGCGAGCGAGCTCTTCCCCGCCCCGCTTCGGCCGTCGATGAGCACGACCGGGTACTGCAATCCGGAACGACGGACGTCGTCCACCGTGAGCTGCGTCGCCGCGGTCAGGGCCGCAGCGACGGGATCGTCACTTCTTGAGGGCACGGATGATGCGGGTGAGTGCGCGACCGGCGATCCATACGAAGGGGCCGGCCACCACGAGAAGCGTCACGATGTTCGGCTCGAACCGCAGACCCTCCTCGCGCCGCACGTACACGCCGACAGGCACGGCGATGCCGCCGCCCGTTCCACCTTCGCCGCCCTCGGCACTTCCTCCGGCGAACCCGGTGATCGCGAGGGCGACGGGGGTGATAGTAGCGCCGTCGACATCCTGCGGCTCTCCGTAGGCGCTCTTCACGCCGAGCGTCGCCGCCTGCTTACCGAGTTCGAGTGCGATCTGTGGCATGGCTCCACGGTAGCCGACCCGCACCGTATCCGACACGATCAGTCGATGCCGTGTGCCTTCGGATGCTGAGCCGCGCCGCGCCCATCGCCGCGGCCGAGGTGACGCGCGCGCGTGATGCTCGCGGTGCCGAACCGTGCCGCCGCGACGTCGAGCGCGCCTTCCACCCGTCGCCAATCCTCGTCGTCGTCCCAGAGCCCCATCCCGCCCCCGCCCGCGGGTCGCAGTTTCTCCGCACGCACACCGACGAGCCGGACAGGATCTCGGCTCTCGATCTGCTCGAAGAGGTTCTGCGCGGCCTCGCCGATGCGCTGGCCGACCGCCGTGGGCTCTGCGAGAGTCTGGGAACGGTTCACCGTGCGGAAGTCATCGAAGCGGATCTTGATGGCGACCGTCGCGGTCTCCCACTCCGCCCGCCGGAGTCGCGCGGCGACGCGGTCGGCGAGACGGAGCAGCTCGGAGCGCAGGAACGTGCGATCCGTCACGTCGGTATCGAATGTCTCCTCGTGTCCGATGCTCTTCTCCACTCGCTCGGTGTCGACCGCTCGCGCGTCTTCACCCCGCGCCAGCTGGGCGAGTCGAGACCCAAGTGCCGACCCGACCGCTCGCTCGAGCATCTCCGTCGACGACTGCCGGATGTCGAGAACCGTGCGGATGCCGCGACCCTCGAGCGACTCGGCGGCCTTGGGTCCGACGCCCCAGAGGGCTCGAACAGGACGCGGCGCGAGGAAATCGAGCGTGTCGGCACCCGCGACGACCAGGAGCCCGTCGGGCTTGGCGATGGTCGAGGCCATCTTCGCGACGTGCTTCGTCGCCGCGACGCCCACGCTGCAGGTGATACCCACCTCATCCCGCACGCGCTCGCGGATCAGCCGCGCGATGCTCCCCGGACTCCCCCACAGTCGCCGCACACCATGTACGTCGAGGAAGGCCTCATCGACCGACAACGGCTCGACGAGCGGCGTGATCGATTCGAAGATCGACATCACCTGCCGTGAGACCTCCTGGTAGCGATGGAAGTGCGGCGGGACGATGCGCGCCGTCGGGCACAGGCGCAGGGCCTGCCCCACCGGCATGGCAGCCCGCACGCCGTATCGCCGTGCCTCGTACGACGCGCTCGACACCACCGATCGCCCGTCGGGTGCACCGATGATGATCGGAAGGCCTCTGAGGCTCGGATCGTCGAGGACTTCGACGCCGACGTAGAACGCGTCCATGTCGACGTGCAGGATTCGGGTGCCGGAGTCATCGGCGCCGTCGGGCGAGACGATCCGCCCTCTGCCGTCACCGTGTCCCATGAGTACATTCTCCCTCCGACCACCGACATCGGTCCCCCGACGACTGCGCAGACGAAAGGCCCGCGCCTCCGCTGCACGGAGATCGCGGGCCTTTCGAGCGGAGCGTTACTGGGCGGCGCGTTCCAGGATCAGCTCGCGCACCCTCGCGGCATCCGCCTGACCCTTCATCGCCTTCATGACCGCACCGATCACGGCGCCGGCCGCCTGGACCTTGCCGTCCTTGATCTTGGCGAGGACGTCGGGCTGGGCCGCGAAGGCATCGTCGATGGCGGCGATCAAGGCGCCGTCGTCGGAGACCACAGCGAGCCCTCGGGCGTCCACGACCTCCTGCGGGGTGCCCTCACCCGCGATGACACCCTCGAGCACCTGCCGCGCCAGCTTGTCGGTGAGCGTTCCCGCGTCGACAAGCTTCTGCAGAGCCGCCACGTTCTCCGGAGAGACCAGAGACGCGGCATCCGCCTCCTGCGCGTTCGCGAGACGCGTGATCTCACCGGTCCACCACTTGCGCGCGGACGCCGGGGACGCACCCGCGGCGATCGTCGCCTCGACCTCGTCGAGGAGGCCGCCGTTGCGGACGTCCTGGAACTCCAGATCCGTGAAGCCCCAGTCGGCCTTGAGGCGACGTCGTCGCGCGAGCGGCTGCTCGGGAAGAGCCGCACGCAGTTCCTCGATCAGCTCGATCGACGGCTCCACGGGCAGAAGATCGGGCTCCGGGAAGTAGCGGTAGTCATCGGCATCCGACTTCGGTCGCCCAGGCGAGGTCGTACCGGTGTCCTCGTGCCAGTGCCGCGTCTCCTGGATGATCGTGCCGCCGTCGGCGAGGATCTGCGCCTGGCGCTGGATCTCGTACCGCACGGCGCGCTCGACGGAGCGCATCGAGTTCACGTTCTTCGTCTCGGTGCGCGTGCCGAGCTTCTCCTCGCCGCGACGGCGCAGCGACACGTTCGCATCGCACCGGAGGTTGCCGCGTTCCAGGCGGGCCTCCGAGATGCCGAGGCCGCGGACGATGTCGCGGATCGCGGCGACGTAGGCCTTCGCGACCTCCGGAGCACGATGCTCGGTGCCGAAGATCGTCTTCGTCACGATCTCGACGAGCGGCACTCCCGCGCGGTTGTAGTCGACGAGCGAGTATTCAGCGCCCTGGATGCGACCCGTCGCGCCGCCCACGTGCGTCAGCTTGCCGGCGTCTTCCTCCATGTGAGCCCGCTCGATCGGGATCCGCACGAGCGTCCCGTCCTCGAGCTCGACCTCGACGGATCCCTCGTAGGCGATGGGCTCGTCGTACTGCGAGATCTGGTAATTCTTGCCGAGGTCCGGGTAGAAGTAGTTCTTCCTGGCGAACCGGCTGGATGCCGCGATCGAGCAGCCGAGAGCGAGACCCAGGCTGATCGACGAGCGGATCGCCGTGGCGTTGACGACCGGGAGCGAGCCCGGAAGGCCGAGGTCGACCGGCGCGATGAGCGTGTTCGGCTCAGCCGCGTGGTAGGCCTCGTTCGCCGGGTTCGGCGCATCCGAGAACATCTTGGTGTTCGTGTTGAGTTCGACGTGCACCTCGAACCCGAGCACGGGCTCGAAGATCTCGAGTGCCTTGTCGAAGTCCATGAGCTTGGCGGTGGCCATCAGCGGTTCCCTCCGTTCAGCTGGGGTGCCCGGGTGAGCAGCGGTGCACCCCACGAGTCGACCAGCAGCGCCTCCAGCGCCGCTCCGACGCGATACAGACGGGCGTCCTCGCGCGCGGGGGCGAGGAACTGGATGCCGACGGGCAGGCTGTCCTCTTCGGCGAGTCCGCTGGGGATCGAGATCCCGGGGACGCCGGCGAGGTTGGCGGGGATGGTCGTGAAGTCGTTCAGGTACATCTGCAGCGGATCGTCGACCTGTTCGCCCAACTTGAACGCCGTGGTCGGCGCAGTCGGCGTGGCGATCACATCGACTGCGGCGAATGCGGCGGCGAAGTCCTGCTGGATGAGCGTGCGCACCTTCTGGGCACTGCCGTAGTAGGCGTCGTAGTAGCCCGCCGAGAGTGCGTAGGTGCCGAGGATGATGCGGCGCTTGACCTCGTCGCCGAATCCGGCGTCGCGGGTCGCGGACATGACGTCCTCGACCGTGGCGCCGCCCTCGGGCGTGACGCGCAGACCGAAGCGGACCGAGTCGAACTTCGCGAGGTTGCTCGACGCCTCGGCAGGGAGGATGAGGTAGTAGGCGGCGACGCCGTATTCGAAGTGCGGAGCGCCGATCTCGACGATCTCGGCCCCCTGCGCCTCCATCAGCGCGAGCGCGGCTCGGAACGACGCCGCGACTCCAGGCTGGAACCCGCTGTCGGGGAGCTCCTTGACGACACCGATCTTGAGCCCCTTGAGCACGTCCCCGCGGGCACCCTCGCGGGCGGCCTCGGCGAACGACGGCCAGGCGTCGGTGAGCGAGGTGGAGTCCTTCGGGTCGTGTCCACCGATGGCGTCGTGCAGCAGACCGGAGTCGAGCACCGTGCGGGTGACGGGACCGACCTGGTCGAGGCTCGACGCGAGCGCGATCGCACCGTAGCGGCTGACCCCGCCGTATGTCGGCTTCACACCGACGGTGCCGGTGACGTGCGCGGGCTGGCGGATGGAGCCTCCGGTGTCGGATCCCAGCGCGAGCGGCGCCTCGAATGCGGCGACCGCGGCGGCCGAGCCGCCGCCGGAACCACCGGGGATGCGGTCGAGATCCCAGGGGTTGCGGGTCGGACCGTACGCCGAGTGCTCGGTCGAGGAGCCCATCGCGAATTCGTCCATGTTCGTCTTGCCGAGCGGCACCAGGCCGGCGGCGCGCGAGCGCGCCACGACCGTCGCGTCGTAGGGCGAGCGGTAGCCCTCGAGAATGCGCGAGCCGCTCGTCGTGGGCTGGTCGGTCGTGACCAGCACGTCCTTGATGGCGAGCGGAACGCCGGCGATCGGGCCGAGCTGCTCTCCCGCCGCGCGGCGTGCGTCGATCTCGGCAGCAGCGGCAAGAGCGCCGTCGTTCACGTGCAGGAATGCGTGCACGTCGCCGTCGACGGCGGCGATGCGGTCGAGATGGGCCTGCGTCGCTTCGACGCTCGAGACCTCGCCGGCTGTGAGCTTGTCCGCCAGCTCGGCGGCGGTCAGACGGATGATGTCGCTCACTGCTCTTCTCCCAGGATCGCGGTCACCCGGAATCGGCCGTCGGCCTGGTCGGGCGCGTTCTGCAGCACCTGCTCGTGCGTGAGCGTCTGACCGACCTCGTCGGGGCGGAAGACGTTGCTCAGCGGGATGGGGTGGCTCGTCGCAGCGACCTCGGCGGTCGCGACCTCCGACACCTTGGCGATGTTGTCGACGATGGCGTCGAGCTGGCCCGTGAGCCGCGTCACCTCGTCGTCGTCGAGCTGGATACGTGCGAGCACGCCGAGATGCCGCACAAGATCAGGGGTGATTTCAGACACGCTGCAAGTCTACGGTGACGGCCCAATAGGCTGTGCGCATGACGACCTTCGAGCCGCCTCGTCCGTGGACCGCCAGCTACGCCGACGGAGTGCCTGAGGATCTCGATCCGGTGGACGGATCGCTGATCGACATCGTCGCGGCGTCCGTGCGCGACTACCCGGATGCTCCTGCGCTGCAGTTCTTCGGGCGCGAGACGTCGTACGCCCAGCTGCAGGACGCCATCGACCGCGCCGCGGCCGGTCTGCGCGATCTCGGGGTCAAGGCGGGGGACCCGGTCGCGATCGTGCTGCCGAACTGTCCCCAGCACATCGTCGCGTTCTATGCGGTGCTGCGACTCGGCGCTGTCGTGGTCGAACACAACCCGCTCTATACGCCACGCGAGCTGCGCAAGCAGTTCGAGGACCACGGTGCCGCGCACGCCATCGTCTGGAACAAGGTCGTCGCGACCGTGCAGGAGTTCCCCGCTGACCTGGCGGTCAGGAACCTGATCTCGGTCGATGTCACCCGAGCGATGCCGTTCCTCACCCGCGTCGCGCTCCGGCTGCCCGTCGCGAAAGCCCGTGAGTCGCGCGCCGCGTTGACCGAGAGCGTGCGCGGAACGGTCACCTGGGAGCATCTCGTCCGGTCGGAGCCGATCCCGGCATCGCACCCGAAGCCGACGACGGACGACCTCGCGATCATCCAGTACACCTCCGGCACCACCGGAACACCCAAGGGTGCAGCGCTCACGCATCGAAACCTTCTGGCCAACGCCGCGCAATCCCGCGCGTGGGTGCCCTCGATCCGGCGCGGAGACGGTTGCGTCGTCTACGCGGTGCTGCCGATGTTCCACGCCTACGGACTCACTCTGTGTCTGACTTCCGCGATGTCGATGGGGGCGCGCCTGGTGCTGTTCCCGAAGTTCGACCCCGACCTGGTGCTCGATGTCGTGAAGAAGCATCCGGCGACCTTCCTTCCCCTCGTGCCGCCGATCGCGGATCGTCTGCTCGCTGCTGCGCAGGCGAAGGGCGTCTCCCTCGACGGGATCGAGGTCGCCATCTCGGGCGCAATGGCGCTTCCGCACGACCTCGTCGTACCGTTCGAGGAGGCGACGCACGGCTTCCTCGTCGAGGGATACGGGTTGAGCGAGTGCTCCCCCGTGCTGATGGCGAACCCGGTCGCAGACAACCGGGTTCCTGGGACCGTCGGTCTGCCGCTGCCCGGCACCGAGTGCCGCGTGGTCGATCCGGAGAATCCGACCGCGGACGTCGCGCCGGGGAGCGCGGGTGAGCTGCTGGTGCGCGGTCCGCAGGTGTTCTCCGGGTACTACGGCAAGCCGGAGGAGACCGACGAGGTCTTCGTCGACGGATGGTTCCGCACCGGCGACATCGTCACGGTGGACGACGCGGGCTTCATCCGGATCGTGGATCGCATCAAGGAGCTCATCATCACCGGCGGCTTCAATGTCGCACCGACCGAGGTCGAGAGCGCACTGCGGCAGCATCCGCAGGTGGTCGACGCCGCCGTGGTCGGGCTGCCGAGCGAGCACTCGGGCGAAGAGGTCGCCGCTGCGATCGTCGTGAACGGATCGACCGACGTCGACGTCGAGGCGATCCGTGAGTTCGCCCGCGGGATCCTCACCCCGTACAAGGTCCCTCGTCGCCTCTTCGTGGTCGATGAGCTTCCGAAGTCGCTGATCGGAAAGGTCCTTCGCCGGCAGGTCAGGGAGCGGCTCATCGCCGTGACCTCGGGTTCCTGAGCACGGCACCAGACGCCGTGGCACCCGGCACGCTACCCTTGGTCAGTGACTGAAGAAGACGCTGCGCCCATCGACGCCCCCTCCACACCCGGATTCGAGGACCTCGGTATCACCGGCGCCGTCCTCAAGGCCATCAAGGATCTCGGTTACGAGACCCCGTCGCCCATCCAGGCGGCGACCATTCCGACCCTGCTCGCCGGACGCGACGTCGTCGGCATGGCGCAGACCGGAACCGGAAAGACCGCGGCTTTCGCGCTCCCCGTGCTCGAGCGCCTCGATGTGAGCCAGAAGATCCCCCAGGCCCTGGTTCTCGCGCCGACCCGCGAGCTCGCCCTGCAGGTCTGCGAGGCGTTCGAGTCCTACGCCTCACGGATGAAGGGCGTCCACGTCCTGCCTGTCTACGGCGGACAGGGCTACGGCGTGCAGCTCTCCGCTCTGCGACGAGGCGTGCACGTGATCGTCGGCACCCCCGGGCGCATCATGGACCACCTCGCCAAGGGCACGCTGGATCTCTCCGAGTTGAAGTACCTCGTGCTCGACGAGGCCGACGAGATGCTGAAGATGGGCTTCGCCGAAGACGTCGAGCAGATTCTCGCTCAGACGCCCACCGAGAAGCAGGTGGCGCTGTTCTCGGCCACGATGCCGCCCACGATCCGCCGTCTCGCTCAGCAGTATCTCCGTGATCCCGAGGAGATCACGATCAAGAGCAAGACCGCGACGAACAAGAACATCACCCAGCGCTATCTCATCGTCTCGTACGCGCAGAAGGTCGACGCTCTCACGCGCATCCTCGAGGTCGAGAACTTCGACGGGATGATCGTCTTCGTCCGCACGAAGAACGAGACCGAGACGCTTGCGGAGAAGCTCCGTGCACGCGGCTACTCCGCTGCGGCGATCAACGGCGATGTGCCCCAGGTGCAGCGCGAGCGCAGCGTCAATCAGCTCAAGGCCGCCAAACTCGACATCCTCGTGGCCACCGATGTGGCCGCGCGCGGTCTCGATGTCGAGCGCATCAGCCACGTCGTCAACTTCGACATCCCGACCGATACCGAGTCGTACGTGCACCGTATCGGCCGCACCGGGCGCGCGGGCCGCACCGGCGATGCGATCAGCTTCATCACGCCGCGCGAGCGCTATCTGCTCAAGCACATCGAGCGCGCCACCCGCCAGGAGCCGACGCAGATGCAGCTCCCCACGACCGACGACGTGAACTCCACGCGTCTCGCCCGCTTCGACGACGCCATCACGGCTGCTCTCGGCGAGGCCTCTCGGATCGAGGCGTTCCGCGACATCATCGCCCACTACGTCCGCAACCACGACGTCCCCGAGTCGGACGTCGCTGCGGCCCTGGCCGTCGTGGCGCAGGGAGATGATCCGCTTCTCCTCGACCCGAACAACGACGCCCTCTCCCGTGCGGTGGACTTCGACAACCGCCCGCAGCGCGAGCGCTCGGGCGGCCGCGACAACCGCGAGCCGCGTGAACCGCGCGCCGAGCGCCGCGGAAAGGGCGACTACGCGCCCTACCGCATCGAGGTGGGACGGCGTCATCGTGTCGAGCCCCGTCAGATCGTCGGTGCACTCGCGAACGAGGGCGGCCTCGGACGTGACGACTTCGGCGCGATCAACATCCGTCCGGACTTCTCGATCGTCGAACTGCCCTCGAACCTCGACCCTGCTGTGCTGGAGAAGCTGCGCGACACCCGAGTCTCGGGACGTCTCATCGAGATCAAACCGGACCGCGGCCCCCGTGGTGGGGGCGGGCGCCGTGATGGCGGCGATCGCTTCGAGCGTCGCGATCGTGACGACCGTCCCCGTCGTGACCGTGATGACCGTCCGCGGCACGACCGCGACGAGCGCTCACCCCGCGATGGAGCCGAGCAGCCCTTCCGCAAGCCGCGTCACAAGAAGTGACGATACGCCGACGGCCCCGTGTTCTGTGGAACACGGGGCCGTCGGCGTATCCGGATGCGGACCACGAGGATGTGATCTGCATCCGATGTCATCATCCGTCGAGCGCGGCCGGGCCCTCGGTCACGAGGATGTGGAACTGCGCGGCATCGAGAACCCGGATGCCGAGCTCCTCTGCCTTCGCGAGCTTCGACCCCGCACCGGGCCCGGCCGCGACGAAGTCGGTCTTCTTGGAGACGCTCGACGCGGCTTTGCCTCCGGCCTTGATGATCGCTTCCTGCGCACCGTCGCGCGTGTAACCGTCGAGCGAGCCCGTCGCGACGATGGTGAGGCCGTCGAGCACGCCGCCCTCGACCACAGCTGCACCCGGCCCGGGGTGCCCCGGTGTCGCCCACTGCACGCCCGCCGCCGTCCAGTCGGCGACGATGTCCTGATGCCAGTCGACCTCGAACCAGGCGAGCAACGAGTCGGCGATGATCCCTCCGACCCCTTCGACAGCGGCGAGCTCCTCGCGCGACGCTGCACGGATCGCATCGAGAGAGCCGAACCACTGAGCCAGAGCCCGCGCCGCGACGGGGCCGACATGACGGATGTTCAGCGAGACGAGCAGGCGCCATAGATCCTTGCTCTTGGCCTTCTCAAGTTCGGCGAGGAGCTTCGTAGCCGCGGACGACGGCTGCGGCCCGTCGATCCCGGACTTCTTCTCGGCGGCCGTCGGATTCCGGCGGAACGGCGCGCGGGTCTTCACGACCCCGTCATCGTCTTCCTTCGGGAGTCCGGTCTCGGCGTCCTTGACGACCAGTTCGATCGGCACGAGCTGCTCGAGGGTGAGCGAAAAGAGCCCCGCCTCGGTCTCGAGCGGAGGAACGTCCGGAAATGTGGGCTGTGTGAGCGCCGCAGCGGTGACCTCGCCGAGCGCTTCGACGTCGAGCGCGCCCCGCGATCCGATGTGCTCGACGCGTCCGCGCACCTGCGCGGGGCACGAGCGCGCGTTCGGACAGCGCAGATCGATGTCGCCCTCCTTCATGGGCCGCAGCGGCGTTCCGCACTCGGGGCAGCCCACCGGCATGACGAACTCCCGCTCCGTGCCGTCGCGCTTCTCGACGACCGGCCCGAGCACTTCGGGGATCACATCGCCGGCCTTCCGCAGCACGACCGTGTCTCCGATGAGCACCCCCTTGGCCTTGACGACGTCCTTGTTGTGCAGTGTGGCCTGGCGGACCACGGATCCCGCGACATGCGCGGGTGCCATGACGGCGAAGGGCGTCGCTCGACCGGTGCGGCCGACGGAGACGACGATGTCGAGCAGCGTCGTCTGCACCTCCTCCGGCGGGTACTTGTAGGCGATCGCCCAACGCGGAGCCCGGCTCGTCGCGCCGAGCTCGTCGTGCAGAGCGAGTTCGTCGACCTTGACCACGATCCCGTCGAGCTCGTGCTCGACATCGTGCCGATGCTCTCCGAAGTGCTCGACGAACGCCACGACGTCATCGATGCTCGTGCAGACCCTCGTGTGCGGACTCGTGGGCAGTCCCCATCCGGAGAGCAGGGCATAGACCTCGCTCTGCGCGGCGACCGGCGGATCCTGCCACGCGCCCACCCCGTGCACGTAGAGCGCCAGAGAGGAGATCCGCAGCAGTCCTGCTTCGAGCTCGAGGCCGTCCTTCTTGTCGATCTGCTGACGCAGACCCCCGCTCGCGGCGTTGCGGGGGTTCGCGAAGGCGGGGAACCTGCGCGCCGCAGCCGCTCTCGCCTTCTCCTCATCGAACGGCTTCTTCGCCCCGGCCCGAGACTCCCAGCGCGTCAGCGCGTCGGCGTAGGCGCGCTCCCTGAACTCCGCCTGCGCGGCGTTCAGCCTCTCGAACGCCTGCACCGGGATGAACACCTCTCCGCGGACCTCGACGATCTCGGGATGCCCGGTGCCGCTCAGGCGCTGCGGGATCTCTGGGAGGCGCAGGGCGTTATCGGTGACGATCTCCCCCACTCGGCCGTCGCCACGGGTCGCCGCAGATGTCAGCACACCGTTCTCGTAGCGGAGGTTGATGGCGAGACCGTCGATCTTCAGCTCGGTGAGCCAGTCCACCTCGCGCCCCGCGGCGGCGCGGGTCTTCGCCGCCCACTCCCGCAGCTCGTCGATCGAGAACACGTTGTCGAGGCTGAGCATCCGCTCGGCGTGCTCGATGGTCGCGAGTCCCGTCGCCTCGGCCGCCCCCACCATCTGGGTCGGGGAATCCTGGCTCTGCAGTTCGGGATGCAGGCGCTCGAGTTCTTCGAGTCGATGCATCCAGCCGTCATAGGTCGCATCATCGACGACCGAGGTGTCGCGCCCGTAATACGCGTCCTTCGCCTCGAGTATGAGCGAGGTCAGGCTCTCGGCCTCGGTACGGGCGTCTTCCAGCGAGATGTTCTCCGGCACTCCGTCAGTCTACGAGCGGTCGCGGACATTGCCGGGCGGGCCTAGACGCCGACCGGCACCGCCGATACGGTGCGATCGATCGTGAACTGCCCGAGCACGCGCGTGGCGACGTAGAGCACGGCGGTCTGTCCGGTCGCGACGCCGTCGAGCGGATGCGCGGGCTCGACTCGCACGCCGTCAACCGTCACGTGAGCAACGGCCGCCACCGGCTCGGCGTGCGCGCGGATCTGCACCTCGCACTCGAATGTCTGCTCCTGCGGCGGTGCACCGGCCCAGCTGAATCGTCCGCCGGCGATCTCGCTCACCGCGAGTGCTTCCTTCGGACCGACCACGACCGTGTTCGTCACCGGGCGGATCTCGAGGACGAAGCGCGGCTTCCCGTCGGCGGCGGGCACGCCGAGCTTCAGACCGCGTCGCTGGCCGACGGTGTACCCGTGCGCGCCCTCGTGGCTGCCGACGACCGCGCCGGAGCGATCGACGATGTCGCCGGTCTCGCTGCCGACCTTTTCCGCCAGCCAGCCTCTCGTGTCACCGTCGGGGATGAAGCAGATGTCGTGGCTGTCGGGCTTCTGCGCGACGCTGAGCCCCCGCTGCGCGGCCTCGGCCCGCACCAGCGCCTTCGAGGGCGTCGTGCCGAGCGGGAAGTACGTGTGCGCAAGCTGCTCGGCCGTCAGAACGCCCAGCACGTACGACTGATCCTTCGCGTCATCGGCTGCGCGGTGCAACTCGAGACCGTTCTCGCCGTCGATCAACGTCGCATAGTGACCGGTGCACACCGCGTCGAAGCCGAGCTCGATCGCGCGCTCGAGCAGGGCGGCGAACTTGATCTTCTCGTTGCAGCGCATGCACGGGTTCGGCGTGCGGCCCGCACGGTACTCCGAGATGAAGTCGTCGATCACGTCGTCACGGAAGCGCTCGGAGAAGTCCCAGACGTAGAAGGGGATGCCGAGCAGATCAGCCGCACGCCGGGCATCGAGGGCATCCTCGATCGTGCAGCATCCGCGGCTCCCCGTGCGCAGGGTGCCGCCGGCACGGGACAGGGCGAGATGCACTCCGACGACGTCGTGACCCGCCTCGACCGCGCGCGCCGCGGCGACGGCGGAATCCACCCCTCCGCTCATGGCCGCAAGAATCCGCATGATCCCAGTCTACGAGCAGTGTCGACTGCCGGGGCGGGTCACGCGCGCGACGGACCCGACGCCCGCACGTACGTGTCCGCGATCACCGCGAGCACCGCGTCCACATCGGCTTGCGTCGAGGTGCGTCCCAGCGTGAACCGCAGCACGCTGCGCGCCTCACGTTCACTGCGCCCCATCGCCATGACCACGTGCGACGGCTCCGCGACTCCTGCCTGGCACGCCGAGCCCGTCGAGGCAGCGACACCAGCCATGTCGAGCAGGAACAGCAGGCTCTCTCCTACCGCCCCGGGGAACAGGACGTGCGCGTTGCCGGGCAGACGCCGGCTCGGATCTCCGAGAAGTTCGGCCTCGGGTACGCGATCCCGGATGCCGCGGACCAGGCGGTCTCGAAGCGCTCCGAGCCTGGAGGCCTCGGACTCGCGCTCCCTCTCTGCGAGCTCGAGCGCGGTCGCGAAGGCGACAGCCCCCGGCACGTCCTGAGTGCCGGCCCTGAGCCCCCGCTGCTGCGCTCCCCCATGGAGGATCGGTGCCAGCTTCGCCGTGCGCGAGACGACGAGCGCCCCGACCCCGACAGGTGCCCCGATCTTGTGGCCCGCCACGCTCATGGCGATCAGCCCGGCTCCGGCCGCCGCCGCGCCGCGCAGCTGCGAGAACGACAGCGGGAGGTGGCCGAGCGCCGCCACCGCATCGAGATGAAGAGGAATACCGGAATCCGATGCGGCCGCGGAGAGCGCCACCGCGTCATTGATCGTGCCCACCTCGTTGTTCGCGACGAGAGCAGTCGCGAGCGCGGCACCGGGGAGCGTTGCAGCGAAGGCCGAGAGGTCGATCCCGCCGGCGGCGGACACCGGCACGGGACGTACGACCGCTCCTCGGGCGGTGAGCGCTGCGACGGTGTCGAGGGTCGCGTGATGCTCGGCATCCGGGAGCACGATCGCCTCGGCATCGGCCGCGCGGGCTTCCCACAGGCCTTGCAGGGCGAGGTTGATCGCCTCGGTGCCGCCCGAGGTGAACACGACCTCAATCGGTTCGGACCCGAGCACCGCGGCCGCGCGCTCCCGCGCTTCCTCGAGGAGCCGACGGGCGTCCTGACCCGCGCCGTGGGTCGACGATGCGTTCCCCACGGTCTCCGAAGCATGCAACCAGGCATCACGCGCCTCCGGACGGAGGGGCGTGGTCGCGGCGTGGTCGAGGTAGTGGCGCATCACCTACAACTCTCCCCCATCCACGGGGGTCGTGGCGCACATCGCTCCCGGCCCGCGGTGCGGACGATCCCTCCCGGCGCTTTAGTGTGTTACTCATGCCCGCGATTCGAGACATCACCGTTCCCGGAGGCTCCGCCCTCGACGACCTCGGTGTGCGCCTTCATGACGGCGTCGGCACTCTGCGCGTCTGGTCGCAGAATGCATCGTCCATCGAACTGGTGGTCTTCGACGCGACCGACCTGGACTGGGCCGTCGACACCGCAGACCTCGAGCGTCTCCCTGGCGGCCTGTGGCAGGTCACGACGCCGCTCCTCCAGCCGGGCACCCGCTACGCCCTCCGCGTCGGCGGTCCGCATGGCCCCGGAAACACCTTCAACCCGGAGACCCTGCTTCTCGACCCCTACGCCCGCGGACTCGCGCAGGGCGACGGCTATGAGGAATGGCGCTCGGTCGTCATCGCCGACGGATTCGACTGGGGCGGTGCGCAGAAGCCGCGCATCCCCCTCGACCGCACCGTGATCTACGAGGGGCATCTGAAGGGTCTCACGAAGCGTCATCCCGATGTGCCTCCAGCACTGCACGGGACGTACGCGGGTCTCGCGCACCCGGCGATGATCGCGTACTTCCGGGAACTCGGCATCACCTCGATCGAGCTGCTCCCGGTGCACGCGTTCGTGCCGGAGCCCCGCCTGCTCGAGCGGGGCCTCACCAACTACTGGGGATACAACACCCTCAACTTCTTCACCCCGCACAACGCCTACGCCACGGAGGACGCCCGCAAGCGCGGCCCCGAGGCCGTGCTCGCGGAGTTCAAGGGCATGGTCCGTCTCCTGCACGAGGCGGGTCTCGAGGTCATCCTCGACGTCGTCTACAACCACACCTCCGAGGAAGGCATCGGCGGGCCGCGGTCCAGCCTCCGTGGCATCGATAACGCGAGCTACTACCGACAGGATGCGAACGGCGCGTACATCGACACCACCGGATGCGGGAACACGCTGAACACGTCGACGGATGCCGCAGCGCGACTCGTGCTGGACTCGCTGCGGTACTGGGCAGACGAGATGCAGATCGACGGCTTCCGCTTCGACCTCGCCACGGCGATCGCCCGCGACGCCGCGCACACCTACACCCCGGAGCATCCGCTGCTCACGGCTATCTCCGAGGACCCGATCCTCAAGGACGTCAAGCTGATCGCCGAGCCGTGGGATGTCGGACTCGGCGGATGGCAGACCGGCAACTTCCCCGCCGGCTGGCACGAGTGGAACGATCGCTACCGCGACCGCGTGCGGAACTTCTGGTTGAGCGACATCGACTACGCCCGCCGTGCATCGGCGCCGGTGGGCATCGGCGGATTCGCGACCCGTCTGGCCGGCTCGTCGAACACCTTCACCGATGAACGCGGGCCGCTCGCGAGCATCAACTTCGTCACGGCTCACGACGGGTTCACGCTGCACGACCTCGTGTCCTACGACGTCAAGCACAACGAGGCGAACGGCGAACAGAACCGCGACGGCGCCGACACGAACCGTGCGTTCAATCACGGCGTCGAGGGCGCCACGGACGATCCGTCCATCATCGCCACCCGGCGCAAGGCCATGCGGAACCTGCTCGGGACCCTTCTGCTGTCGGCCGGCATCCCCATGATGACCGCCGGCGATGAGGTCGGGCGCACGCAGCGCGGCAACAACAACGCCTACGCGCAGGACTCCGCCCTCACCTGGCTGACCTGGGATCACGAGCCGTGGCAGGAGGACCTGCGGCAGCACGTCGCCCGACTGATCCGACTGCGTCAGGAGAACCCGGCTCTGCGCCCGAGCAAGTACGCCCGCCTCGGCGAGCACATCCCCAA
Source organism: Microbacterium sp. ZW T5_45 (assembly GCF_044987415.1). NCBI lineage: Bacteria > Bacillati > Actinomycetota > Actinomycetes > Micrococcales > Microbacteriaceae > Microbacterium > Microbacterium sp. ZW T5_45. The sequence goes on from NZ_JBJDRJ010000011.1 coordinate 28,214, forward strand.
CGCGAGCGTCATGGACTGGTTCGATCAGAACGGCGAGACCATGGACAGCGAGCGGTGGTCCGACCCCGGAAATCGCACCCTGCAGTACGTCGCCGCGTCGACCCCTGACATCGAGGCGCCCAATCGCATCCTCCTGATCGTCCACGGCACCGAGTCCCCCATCGACGTCACCCTGCCCGAGGCCCTGGAGGGCGCGACCCGCTTCGTCTCACTCTGGTCGAGTGCCGATGAGCGCCCCGGCGATGGCGGAGAGGTCTTCCTCCCGGGCGATGTCCTGCCCACACCAGGCACCTCCATGCGGCTGTTCCGGGTCGAGTGACCCCGTGACGGCGCGCCAGGGGACGGCGTCGCACCACGAGAGTCGCTAGCGGTACATTCGGGGTGTGGCAGCACGCGTGAGTACTCGACCCACGGCTCTCCGGAGCCCCGCCCAGATCCCGTCGCGTCCGCTCGCGGACCCGGCGCCGACCCCCGAAGGGCTTCGCACCGCGCGGATCCCGCTGCTCGACCCGCATCCTCACGTCCCCGGGGGATTCGTCCCCAAGGCGGTCGTCGGCGAGGTCGTCCCGTTCCGCGTCGTCTCGTTCCGGGAAGGGCATGACATCATCGGTGTCCAGCTGCGGCTGACCGCCCCCGACGGATCCGAGACGCTGCACCGGCTCCGCCCGCTCCTCGACGGAACCGACACCTGGGCGGCGGAGATCGCTCTCGACGTGCAGGGCACCTGGTCGTTCCGGTTCGAGAGCTTCGCCGACGACTTCGCCACGTGGGCGCATGCCGCAGAGCTGAAGATCCCGGCCGGCGTGGACGTCGACGTGATGGCAGCCCTCGGCGCAGATCTGCTCGCCCGAGCCGCGGCCGAGAAGGACCGCCCGGCAGCCGAGCGCAAGACGCTTCGCGCCGCCGCATCCGCTCTGCGCGAGGATCAGGACGGCGCGCGCGCTTTCGCCGCATCCATCGACCCCGAGCTCGCCCGCATCTTCCACGACCGTCCCCTCGCGAGTCTGCCGTCCGGCGACGACGCCCGTGCTCTTCTCGTCGAGCGGCGAGCCGCAGGCGTCGGCGCGTGGTACGAGTTCTTCCCGCGGTCCGAGGGCGCGAAGCGCCTGAAGGACGGCAGCATCAAGAGCGGCACGTTCCGCACGGCGGCCAAGAGGCTTCCCGCGGTCGCCGCCATGGGCTTCGACGTGATCTACCTCGTGCCGATCCATCCGATCGGCACGACGAACCGCAAGGGACGCAACAACACTCTCACCACCGAGCCGGGCGACCCCGGTTCCCCGTATGCGATCGGTGCCGCCGAGGGCGGTCATGACGCGATCCATCCCGACCTCGGCAAGCCCGCCGACTTCCGCGCCTTCGTCCGCGCCGCGCAGGAGGAGGGCCTCGAAGTCGCCCTCGACCTCGCTCTCCAGGCCTCACCGGACCACCCCTGGGTGCACGAGCACCCCGAGTGGTTCACCACGCTTCCCGACGGCTCGATCGCCTACGCGGAGAACCCCCCGAAGAAGTACCAGGACATCTATCCGCTGAACTTCGACAACGACCCGGCGGGGAGCTACCAGGAGATGCTGCGCGTCGTGCAGCACTGGGTCTCCCAGGGCGTGAAGATCTTCCGCGTAGACAACCCGCACACCAAGCCCCTGCAGTTCTGGGAGTGGCTCATCGCGACCGTGAACGCCGCCGATCCCGACGTGATCTTCCTCGCCGAGGCATTCACTCGGCCCGCGGTCATGCGCGCGCTCGCGGCCGTGGGATTCCAGCAGAGCTACAGCTACTTCACGTGGCGGAACACGAAGGAGGAGCTCGAGGAGTTCCTCACATCGATCTCGCACGAGACCAGCGACTACATGCGTCCGAACCTCTTCGTGAACACGCACGACATCCTCACGGAGTACCTGCAGTTCGGCGGCCGAGCGGCATACAAGATCCGCGCCTGCATCGCCGCGACGGCCGGCCCCGTGTACGGGGTCTACGCCGGCTACGAGCTGTTCGAGAACGTGGCACGGCCCGGCTCAGAAGAGAACATCGACAACGAGAAGTACGAATACAAGCTCCGCGACTGGGACGCGGCAGAGGCGGCGGGCGACTCGCTCGCCCCGCTGCTGCGCCGCCTGAACAGCATCCGACGGGAGCACCCCGCGCTCGGTCAGCTGCGCAACTTCTCCGCGCACTGGAGCGATGACGACGCCGTGCTCGTCTACAGCAAGCATCTGGATGCCGCGTTCACCGGCACCGGCACGTCCGACACGATCGTCGTCGTGGCCAACGTCGACCCGCACTCCGTGCGCGAGACCACCGTGCACCTGGACACCACCATCTGGGGTGTCGCGCCGGGAGACAGCTTCGAGGTCGAGGACCTCATCACCGGTGCCGTCTGGACGTGGACGGACCACAACTACGTGCGACTGGACGCCTTCAGCGAGCCGGTGCACATCCTGAAGGTGAGGACGGGCTCATGAGCTATCTCGAGGACGTGACGGCGTCGGCTGACTGGGCCGCGGTCGCATCCGCATCGCATCACGATCCGCATTCCGTACTGGGCACGCACCCGTACGCGGATGCCGCGGGGCGCACCGCGACCATCGTGCGGGTCCGCCGTCCGCTCGCACGCACGGTCGAGGCGGTCTTCGCCGACGGCACTCGCCTCGCCCTGGAGCACGTGGCGCACGGCATCTGGGAAGGCCGGCACGACGGCGCCCCGGTCGCGTACCGGGTGGCGACGGCGTACGGCGACGACGACGAGACCGTCCTCGGTGATCCGTACCGCCATCTCCCGACCCTCGGCGAGCTCGACCTGCACCTGATCGCGGAAGGCCGGCACGAGCGACTCTGGACGGTCCTGGGGGCCCATCCACGCACGCTCGACGGTGACAGCGGTGTGAGCTTCGCGGTCTGGGCACCGAATGCGACCGCGGTGCGGGTCGTCGGCGACCACAACGGCTGGAACGGCGAGTCGCACGCCATGCGTTCGATGGGTGTGAGCGGAATCTGGGAGCTCTTCATCCCCGGGCTCGACGTCGGCGCCCAGTACAAGTACGAGATCCGCACCCGCTCCGGGGCCTGGATCTTCAAGGCCGATCCGATGGCCCAGGCCGCCCAGGTGCCGCCCGAGACCGCGTCGGTGGTCGCCGAATCGACCCACACCTGGTCTGACGGCGCATGGATGACGCGCCGGGCGGCGACGCACGCGGTCGCGCAGCCGCTGTCGGTGTACGAGGTCCATCTCGGCTCGTGGCGCGGAGGGCTGGGGTATCGCGACATCGCGGATCCGCTCATCGAACACGTGACGGCCGCGGGGTTCACGCACGTGGAGTTCATGCCGCTCGCCGAGCACCCGTTCGGCGGGTCCTGGGGCTACCAGGTGTCGGGCTACTACGCCGCGACCAGCCGGTTCGGCTCTCCCGACGACCTGCGCTATCTCATCGATCGTCTGCACCAGGCGGGCATCGGCGTGATCATGGACTGGGTACCCGGGCACTTCCCCAAGGATGCCTTCGCATTGGCGAAGTTCGACGGTCAGGCCCTCTACGAGCACCCGGACCCGCGCAGAGGCGAGCACCAGGACTGGGGCACACTCATCTTCGACTACGGTCGCTCCGAGGTCCGCGGGTTCCTCGTCGCGAATGCGCTGTTCTGGCTGAGCGAGTTCCACGTCGACGGACTCCGCGTGGATGCGGTCGCCTCGATGCTCTACCTCGACTACTCGCGCAACGCCGGCGAGTGGGAGCCGAACATCCACGGAGGCCGCGAGAACCTCGAGGCCATCCGGTTCCTGCAGGAGGTGAATGCGACCGCCTACCGTCTGCACCCCGGCGTCCTGATGATCGCCGAGGAGTCGACGGCGTTCCCCGGCGTGACCGCGCCCACCGACCATGCGGGACTCGGCTTCGGGTTCAAGTGGAACATGGGCTGGATGAACGATTCGCTGCAGTACATCGAGCGCGACCCGATGTACCGTTCCCACCACGAGGGCGAGATGACCTTCTCGTTCGTCTACGCGTTCGGCGAGAACTATCTGCTGCCGATCAGCCACGATGAGGTCGTGCACGGGAAGGGCAGTCTGCTGGCGAAGATGCCGGGCGATCACTGGCACAAGCTCGCGAACGTCCGCGCCTACCTCGCCTACATGTGGGGTCACCCCGGCAAGAAGCTGCTGTTCATGGGCCAGGAGTTCGGTCAGATCGCGGAGTGGTCCGAGTCGCGGGAGCTGGACTGGTGGCTGCTCGATCAGCCCTCGCACGCGCAACTCCGTGATTTCGTCGGCGAGCTGAACCGCACGTACCGGGCGCAGGCTCCGCTCTGGGAGCGTGACGGCGACGGCTCATGCTTCTCCCGCCTCGGTGCACCGTCCTGGGACCCGACCGTCGTCGCGTTCGAGCGACGCGACGCACACGGAGGCCGCATCGTCGTCATCAGCAACTTCGCAGGCGTGGAACGCAGCGGCTATCGACTCGACCTGCCCGAAGACGGGGTCTGGACCGAGATCCTGAACACCGACGCTGCGGCTTTCGGCGGACGAGGATCCGGGAACATGGGCCTGGTGGTCGCGACGTCCGAAGACGGATCGCATCCGTCCGCCACGCTCACGCTGCCGGCGTTGTCGACGATCTGGCTGCGGCATCAGCGGGAACCGCACGTTCCGACGGTCACGAAGGGCTGACCGCCTTGATACGACGCGAGCCCCGGTCGGATGACCGGGGCTCGCGTCGTATCGCATCGCGTGCTCAGAACAGCAGCGACGTCAGGCGGTTACGGGCGGCGGCCACACGGGGGTCCGCCACGCCGATGAGGCCGAAGAGCTCGACGAGACGCTCCCGCACCGGTGCGCGCTCGTCGGACGGCAGTTGCGCGAACAGATCGAGGAGACGACCGAAGGCGTCGTCGACGTGACCGCCGGCGAGGTCCAGATCGGCGACGTCGAACTGCGCCTGCACGTCGAGCGGCGCGGCCGCAGCTGCAGCGCGAGCCGCCTGCAGATCGAGCGACTGCACCCGGTCGAGCAGACGGACCTGTCCGAGACCGGCACGCGCGTCCTCATCGCGCGGGTTCTCCGCGAGGGCCTTCTCGTACGCGACGATGGCTGCCGCATAGTCGCCTCGCTCGATCGCGGTGAACGCCTCGGCGTGCAGCGGGGGCAGAGGGGGCTCCTCCGGCGCCTCGGGCGTCTCGGACGCACCCTCGATCGCGAGGGTTCCCGTGACGCCGTTCTGGGCGGCGACCTGCAGCAGCTGCGCGAAGACCTCACGCACCTGCTGCTCCGGCACCGCACCCGTGAACATCGGGACCGGCTGTCCGGCGATCAGCGCGACCACCATCGGGATCGACTGCGCGCGGAAGCCCTGGGCGAGCTGCGGGTTGGCATCGACGTCGACCTTGGCCAGGAGCACGCGGCCCTCGAGCTCACGCGTCACCTTCTCGATGATCGGGCTGAGCTGCTTGCACGGGCCGCACCACTCCGCCCACAGGTCGACCACGACCGGGACCGTGCGCGAGATCTCGAGGATCTGCCCGAACGTCTCGTCGGTGGCGTCGACCACGACATCGGAGAGGCCCGAGCCTGTGTCGACCGGAGCAGCTCCGGCGGGCGCGGACGCTGCGGGACGGTTGCGAAGGGTGGACAGGTCAACGGCACCGCGGAGCGCGGCGGCGGAGATCTCACTCACTGGATCACCTCGGCGGAGAGAAGGTCTTGACGGAATGCGAGGAGCCGGATCGGCTCGGTATCGCCCTGCGCGGGCACGGCGAAGAACAACTGGAACCCGTAGCGCTCGATGATGCCCTTCGAGGACTCCGTCACGCCCGTGAGGGCCTTGACCTTGGGGTCATCGCCGAAGCGGATCGAGACGTCCTCGGAGGCGGGCGTGATCGTCTGGGACTCGATGAGGGACACGGCGACGATCGCCCCGCTGTCGAGCGTCGCGAGCGACACCGGTGCCTCGTCGGACGCCGTCATGTCGAAGGCGGTCTTCGCCGTCTCCTGCGCCCCCTTGTCGATGAGGTTCTGGACAAGGGACTGGCGACTGTCTCGGATCGACGTCGCGAAGGACTGGGACAGCTCGTCGAACGCGCTGTACGACGTGCTCTGCTCCCCCGAGTCGACGACGTCGGCGAAGGCGTCTGCGAGCTCCCCAGGCGCGATGGTGAGGAACGCGGAGTCATCGGGCACCAGCGATGTGCCCAACCACGGCGCGACGACCTCGGGCAGAACGACGTCCGCGGACATCTCGGCGATGTTCGAGATCTTGTAGTCGGACCAGGGGTCCTGCTGCGTCATCGTGAGGATGACGGGGGGAACCGTGTCGTCTCCGGAGCTCTGCGAGAGCATGAGCACGGTGCGCGGCCAGCGGTCGGTCGCCTCGGGAAGGACCACCTCGACGTCGTCTGTCGGGATGGCGGCGGGCACGGCCGTCTCGGGGATGGCCGTGCGGAGCGCGTACTCGGTCGAACGGGCGGCGAGAGCGGCGCCTTCCAGCCGCGTCTTCGCGAGTTCGATGTCCATCGAGGCGTCGGCGTCGGCGAGCGTCGAGGAGATCTTCTCGAGGATCAGCTTCGCCTGCCCCTCTGTGACCGCCGGCGGCTTCTGGTTCTCGGGTGCGATCACCGTCGGAGTCGGCGAAGGGGTCGGGGAGGCCGCGTCCAGCTGCGGCCAGGAGTCGGCCGAGCAGCCGGCGGCGAGCACCGCCGTGAGCGCGAGGGCGGGAACGGCGATCCAACGGCGTCGCGGAGTCCGGACGGCGCGTCGCTCGGACGTGCCCTCGGCGCGTCCGGTCTCGCGGGGGGTCTTCGGCTCCTCAGACGCGTCGGCATCGGCAGGAGCGTCAAGAGCCTCGCGCTCGGCGGGCGGCAGAGCCGCGACGTCGATGGGCTCGGTGACCGGGAGCGGACCGGGCCCCTTTCGGCGAGGTCCACGACCACGGCGCTGATGACGGATCGCGAGGACGTAGAGGACGAGACCCACGATGAGCACGAGCACACCGCTGGCGACCAGCGGGCCCGCGGCAGGGGTGGAGGTGTCCAGGGGCCACGTCACCGTGATGTCCGTCGGCGCGTCGGTGGTGCCGTCGTAGGCGACGAGCATGCTCACACCGTCAGGGAGCGCGCTCTTGGTCTCGAGGCTGTCGGTGCCGGTGAAGGTCTCGAGCCAGAGATCGGAGCCGACGGGGCTGCGACCATCCGTGTTCGCGGTCTCGGTGGCATCGGCGCTGTCTGCTCCGTCGGTCTCATCCGTGCCCTGACCTTCGGCCGGTGTCTCTGTCGGCTCCGGCGTCGCTGAGGTGTCGTCCCCATCCGTGGCGCTGTCGGCGTCGTCGACACGGGGCTCGACGAACTCGACGTCGAACCCTCCGTCATCGCCCACCGACAGGTGGTTGTACGTGCTGTCGGACAGCCATGCCTCCATATCGGCCGTCCGGCCGTTCGCGGCGAAGATGTCGCCCTCGCCGGCGAAGAGGAGGCGCGCACCGGGGTGGGCGCGGAGCACGTCGGAGTCGATGACGATGAACGGCGCCGGCTGATCGATCTCCACCGCCGCCGTCTGGTGATCCGGCCCCTGGAAGATGGTGCGCTGAGCGATGCCCGCACCGATCAACCCCATGGCCACGACGAAGGCCACGACGGCCCATACGAAACGCACGAATAGTCTCCTCACGCGCACCGGACCGCATCCAGCGCGCAACACTCGACATTTCAGACTAGCGAAAGCACCTGTACGTTGCCCACGAGCGGGGACACGGCAGCCGGATCCGGCACGTCGGAACGAGGCACCGCCATCCGATCGATAGCCTTGCCTCAGCAGATCCGGCGCCGACCGCGCCGCCTCTGGGAGGAGCTCCATGAAGATTCACAACCCGTTCCGCACCGCCCTCGTGGCGACGCTCGGCGTGGGCCTGGGCATCATGCTCATCGGGAGTCTGCAGAGCCTGTCGACCATCCTGCTGTACGTCGGCACCGCGCTCTTCCTCAGTCTCGGACTCGACCCGCTGGTGTCATTCCTCGAGCGCCGACGGCTCCCCCGCTGGCTCGCCGTCCTCGTCACGATCCTCGGAGTCCTCGGCATCTTCGCGGGGATCGTGCTGATCGTGCTGCCGGTGCTCGTCGACCAGATCTCCCAGCTGATCGCGCAGATCACGGCGATCGTGCAACGAGGAACCCTCATCGACGACCTCAAGGAGTGGATGACGGAGACCTTCCCCAACCTCCAGGTCGACACCGTGTTCGCGTACGTGGAGAACTGGCTGAACACGAATCTCGCCGAGATCGGCGGGTCGATCGGACAGGGCGTCCTGAGTGCGAGCGGTGCCCTGCTGGCAGGCCTCTTCGGCGCCTTCATCGTGCTGATCCTCACGATCTACCTCACAGCGTCGACCCCATCGCTGAAGCGCGCCGTCTACCAGCTGGCTCCCGCATCGAAGCGGGAGCGGTTCATCGACCTCGCGGACCAGATCACAGACTCCGTCGGCTACTACGTCATGGGACAGGTCACCCAGGGCATCATCAACGGCGTTCTCAGCATGATCTTCCTGTCGATCATCCGTGCACCGTTCCCCGCAGTCCTCGCCGTCGTCGCGTTCTTCTTCTCACTGATCCCGCTCGTCGGCACGCTGACGGGCTCGACGATCATCGTGCTCGCCTGCCTCATCCCCGGCCTGGGATCGCCAGCGACCGCGATCGCTGCGGGGATCTACTACCTCATCTACATGCAGATCGAGGCCTATGTGATCTCCCCGCGGATCATGAGCCGTGCGGTGTCCGTGCCGGGAGCAGTGGTGGTCGTGGCCGCTCTCGCTGGTGGAGCTCTGCTCGGCCTGCTCGGAGCCCTGATCGCCATCCCCGTGGCGGCGAGCATCCTGATCATCTACCGGCAGGTGATCATCCCCCGGATGAACGAGATGTGAGGGCGAGGCTCGTCAGTCCGCGGGCCACTGCGTCGGGAGGGGCAGCGCCGCGGGGTTGACGGCGGCCACCACCTCGGTGAGCACGCGCCGCGTCTGGCTCTCCCCCACCCAGAGGTGCTTCCCTCCATCGACGGGGATGAGCACAGCGTGCGGGATCGCGGAGAAGCGCTCGGCGGCCTCGGGCGGCCGCAGATAGTCGTCCAGCTCGGGGACCAGGATCACCACCTGCTTGTCCGACGACCGCCACGCGGCGACCTCCTCCGGTGTCGCGCGATGCAGGGGCGGCGAGAGCAGGATGATCCCCTCCACCTCATGATCGCGACCGTATTTCAACGCCAGTTCGGTCCCGAACGACCATCCGAGCAGCCACGGCCTGGGCAGGCCACGGTCCTTGACGAAGTCGACGGCGGCAGCGACGTCGAACTGCTCGGCGGCACCGCCGTCGAATGCGCCGTCGCTCGTGCCGCGAGGCGACGTCGTGCCGCGCGTGTTGAAGCGGAGCACGGCGAGATCCGCGAGGGCGGGCAGACGGGCCGCCGCCTTGCGCAGGATGTGCGAGTCCATGAACCCGCCCGCCGTGGGCAGCGGATGCAGCGTCACGAGCGTCGCGACCGGATCGCTCGCCTCGGGCAGCGCAAGCTCGCCGACGAGCGTGAGATCGTCGGCGGTCTTCAGCTCGATCTGCTCCCGGCGCGCGGGCAACTCGATCGGGCCACGGATCTCGATGGTCATGCGATCCTCCAGCAGTGGGTGTGCCAATGTCGGCGCGCGGCGAGATCCGCCGCGTCGCCGAGGACTCCATCGGCCCTCCAGGCGACGAGGTGCGCGGTCCCCGGTTCCACACCGCGACCGCATCCGGGACAGATGTACGTCTTCTGCGCCTGCGCACCGGAGATCGGTTGCACGGTCCACTCGACGCCGCGCCTCACCTCAGTGCGCTTCCACGACGACAGGAGCCGTTCGATCGAGTCGTCGTGCTCAGGGCGCGCCTGACGGCGTCGACGCGAACGGGCCATGCTGTCGCGTCACCACCAGTGGTTCTTGGTCCAGAAAGCGTGTGCTCCGGCCCAGCTGCCGTAGCGCCCCGTCGCGTATCCCGTCGCCCAGCGCAGGTTGTCGATCGGGTCGTACCCGTTGCCCGGAACCTTGCTGCACGGAAGCGCCTGCACGAGACCGCACGCGCCGGAGGATTTGTTGGTCGCGTTCGGGTTCCAACTGCTCTCGCGCGAGACGATGTAGTCGACGTAGCCCCAGTCCGACTCCGCGATGCCGGCGGCAGCCATCCATTCGGCGGGAGCGCCGCCGCCGGTGTAGAACAGCGGGGTCGACGTGTTCTCGTTCCCGCCGCCGTCGCCGCTCTTGGTCTTCGTCGTCGCGGTCGGAGTGGGAGTCGGCGTCGGCGTCGGTGTCACGTACACCGTGAAGGAGCCTCGTTCGATCGGCGCGATCGTGGCACCCTCTGCCGTGACCGTGAGGTTCTGCGTCTCGCCGAGGGCCAGGGAGAAAGCGGACTCGGGAGACGCCGCGACCGGCGGCTCCGCCAGAGCCACCCCGGTGGGAGCGACCAGAGCGCCGGCGAATCCGATCACCGCGAGAGATGCGATCACTCCGGCTGCACGACGATTGCGCGTGCCTGTCCGCGGGCGCGCGGCAGGAACGGCGGAGACGTCTGTGCTGTCGGAGATCATGTCTTTTCGGGAGTTCACGATGTGTGCGAGTGTACCGCGCTTCGCTGGATCGGCAGTGAGAACGTTCAGCGAACAGCCAGGATCACGTCGATCGTCGCGTCCAGGAGAGCATCGACCTGTTCTTCCCGATACCCCCCGCGCTGCATCCGGAACGCCGCGGAACGCAGCTGCTCCGCGGTGAGCGGTTCGCCGTCGCGGAGGTAGCGGACGATCCGCGTCGACACATGATCGACCTCGTCGATACGGTAGCCGAACGTGAGCATGCCCGAGCGTGCGAAGCGATGACGCCGACGACGGGCCAGGTGATCGAGGATCTCCTGCGCTTCGGCGCGGGCCTGTTCCACCCACGCTCCCGCTCCCCCGGAGCGCACGGCCTGCTCCCGCTCCCTCGCGGCGAGGGCGTCCTCGACGCGGCCGAGCGCGGCGTCCACCTCGCCCACCGCATAGCCGCCCTTGACGAGCGGGAACGATGCGACTCGCACCTCAGCGGCGGAGATCTCTCCGTCGCCCTCGAAAGCCGCTCGGGCTCCGGCCAGAAAGGTGTCCACGGCGGTGCGGTGGTATCCGCGAGTGCGACCGGTCGTCAAGGAGAACGCCGGCGGCGCCTCCGCCTCGCGGACCTCGAGCGAATCGTCGGACGTCATCACAGCACCACCCAGGGAGAGAGAAGGAAGTAGAGGCACAGCGCCGGGACCGTCGACGGCAGGATGCTGTCGAGGCGGTCGAGAAGCCCGCCATGGCCCGGAAGGAAGGAACTCATGTCCTTGATCCCGATGTCACGCTTGAGCATCGACTCGGCGAGATCACCGAGCGTGGCTGTGAGATGGATGACCACGCCGAACACGGCTCCCCACCACCATGGGATCTCCAACAGGAAGATCGCCAGGAGGACACCGGCGGCGATCGAGGCGACCGCAGCGCCGGCGAAGCCCTCCCAGGTCTTCTTGGGGCTGATGCGCGGCGCCATGGGGTGTCGGCCGAACGCGAGCCCCGAGGCGTACGCGCCGGTGTCCGCCGCCACCGCGATCGCGATGAAACCGAGGACCCACCACTGCCCGCCTTCCTGCCGGAGCAGGATGAGCGCGACGGCCGCCAGGAACGGCACGTAGACCTGGACGAGTCCGCCGGCGACGGCATCCTCGAGCACATCGCCGTATGTGCGTCCGTCTCTGGCCGCCATCTGTCCGATGAGACGGCAGACGACCACGAAAACGACCGCGACGAAGACCAGCACCCAGACCAGCCACGGCTCGACGAAGTACGCGGTGACGACGACGAGAGCCGTGGCGATCAGCTGTGGGACGAGATCGACACGACGTGCGGCGCCGCGCAGCGCGAGCGTTAGCTCGTACACCCCGAGCAGCGCTGCAGCGAGAGCGAGCGGAACGAAGTAGACCTTGTCGAAGAGCAGGGACGCGAGTAGAGCGGCACCGAAAGCGACGCCGATGCCGATCGCGAGGATGAGGTCACGGCCTGTACGCTGCTTGATCCGCTCGTTGCGCTGCTTGATCCGCTCGTTCGCCTGATCGAGCTGCTCCCGCGCATGCGACACGTGCGATCCGAACTCGTCCCGCGCCGCCCGCCACTGATCACGGATGGCCGTGTGGTCGGCTGTGTCGAGCGGGTCTCCCTCGCGTCGATCCGCAGGCAGCGGCGGGCGCGGCGGGACTGCTGCTTCATCGAAACCAGGGAAGGCGCTGTCATCGAGCGGGACTCCGGCTGCAGGGGTCGGTGAGTCCCCGCGTCCGCGCCGCGAGGCGGATGCGCCGTCGCGCGGTTCGTCGGACATCGCCGATCAGACCTCGAGGAGCTCGGCCTCTTTGCGCTTCAGAGCGTCGTCGATCAGGTCGACGTGCTGGCGCGTGAGGGCGTCGAGCTCCTTCTCACCCCGCGCGATCTCGTCTTCGCCGAGTTCGCTCTTGAGCGCGTCGAGCTCATCCTTGGCCTTGCGACGGATGCCGCGGACGTGGACCTTCGCGTCCTCACCCTTCGACTTCACGAGCTTCACGTACTCCTTGCGACGATCCGCGGTCAGTTCCGGCATCGTCACACGGACGATGTTGCCGTCGTTGGTCGGGTTGGCGCCGAGATTCGGCATGTCGCGGATGGCCTGCTCGATCGCCTTGAGCGCCGACTTGTCGTAGGGCGTGATCACGAGCGAACGCGCCTCGGGGTTGGCGAGAGAGGCGAGCTGAGCGAGGGGCGTCGGCGTGCCGTAGTAGTCCACCAGGACCTTCTGGAACATCTGCGGGTTCGCGCGACCGGTCCGCACCGTGGCGAAGTCCTCCTTCGCGGATTCGACGGCGCGCGTCATTCGAGAGGTGGTGTCAGCGAGGACGTCCGCGATCACGGTGGCTCCTATCGTCGGGGTGTTCTGAAATTCTATCGGGCGCACCCTGTGCGCCCCGGGAGGCGCTCAGGCGGTGACGAGAGTTCCGATGGGCTCGCCGAGCAGCGCCCTGGTGACGTTGCCTGCAGGCTCCATGCCGAACACGCGCATGTCCATGTTGTTGTCCATGCACAGACTGAATGCGGTCGAATCGACGACTTTCAGGCCCCGCTGGAGTGCTTCACGGTAGGTCACGCGGTCGATGCGCTCAGCATCCGCGTGCTTGTTCGGATCGGCGGTGTAGATGGCGTCGACGCCGTTCTTGGCGACCAGGACCTCCTGCGCGCCGATCTCGAGTGCGCGCTGCGCGGCGACGGTGTCGGTCGAGAAGTACGGCAGGCCCGCGCCGGCGCCGAAGATCACGACGCGCCCCTTCTCCATGTGCCGTTCGGCGCGGAGCGGGATGTAGGGCTCGGCGACCTGGGTCATCGAGATCGCGGACTGCACGCGGGTGGGAGCTCCGGCCTGCTCGAGGAAGTCCTGCAGCGCGAGGGCGTTCATCACGGTGCCCAGCATGCCCATGTAGTCGGCGCGGCCCCGGTCCATGCCCCGCTGGCTGAGCTCGGCACCGCGGAAGAAGTTACCGCCACCGACGACGATCGCAACCTCGACGCGGTCGACGGCCGCGGCGATGTCGCGGGCGATCTGGCTGACGACGTCAGGGTTGACACCGAGCTGACCGGCCCCGAAGGCCTCGCCGGAGAGTTTGAGAAGGACGCGGCGGCGTCCGGTGCGTTCGGTCATGGGTGTTGTCCTCTCATCCCGATTCAAGATAGTGCCTCGTGGGCATGAAGAAGGGGTTCGGATCGAGACGATCCGAACCCCTTCGACTGTGCTACGCGCCGACCTTGAAGCGCGCGAAGTCGGTCACCGTGATGCCGGCGTCCTTCGCGACCTGGGCGACGGAGAGCTTGTTGTCCTTCGCGTAGTCCTGCTCGAGCAGTGCGACCTGCTTGATGAACGCGGAGACGCGACCCTCGACGATCTTGGGCAGAGCCGCCTCCGGCTTGCCCTCGTTGCGGGAGATCTCGGTCACGATCTCGCGCTCCTTCTCCACGGCGTCAGCCGGGACGTCCTCGCGGGACAGGAACGACGGGTTCGCGAACGAGATGTGCTGCGCGATGCTGCGAGCGGTCTCCGCGTCGTCACCCGAGTAGGCGACGACGACACCGATCTGCGGCGGCAGGTCCTTGCTGGTGCGGTGGAGGTAGACCTCGACCTTGTCGCCGGTCACGGTGCGGACCTGGCGCAGCTCGACCTTCTCGCCGATGATGGCGGCCTCTTCCGAGATGACCGTCTCGACGTTCTTGTCGCCCGCCGGAGCGGCCAGAGCCGCCTCGACCGAGTCGGCCTTCACGGCGGCGACGGCGTCGGCGACCTTGTCGGCGAGCGCGATGAAACGCTCGTTCTTCGCGACGAAGTCGGTCTCGCAGGCGAGCTCGATGAGCGTCACTGCGCCCTCCTGCTCGCGGGCGACGACGAGTCCCTCGCTGGTCGAACGGTCGGCGCGCTTGGCGTTGCCCTTCGCACCCTTCAGGCGCAGGATCTCGGTGGCCTTCTCGACGTCTCCGTCGGCCTCCTCGAGCGCCTTCTTGGTGTCGACCATTCCCGTGCCGAGCTGCTCACGCAGCGCCTTGAGGTCAGCGATGGTGAAGTTGGCCATGTGTGGTGGCTCCTTGCTTCGTAGATGTGTGTGCGTGGTATCGCGGATTACTTGGCGTCGGCGTCTGCGGCCGGAGCCTCGACGACCTCGGCCTCGGCTGCGGGAGCCTCGACCTCGGCTGCCGGAGCCTCAGCCTCAGCGGCGGGCGCCTCAGCGGTCTCGGCGGGCGCCTCGGCAGCGGAACCGGTCTCGAGGAGCTCCTGCTCCCACTCGGCGAGCGGCTCGGCGTCGCCGGCATCCGGGTTGTGCTTCTGCTGCAGGCCCTCGGCCGCGGCGTCGGCGATGATGCGGGTCAGCAGCGAGACGGAGCGGATCGCGTCATCGTTGCCGGGGATCGGGTACTGGAAGTCATCCGGGTCGGCGTTCGTGTCGAGGATGCCGATCACGGGGATGCCGAGCTTCTTGGCCTCATCGATCGCGAGGTGCTCACGCTTGGCGTCGACGACCCAGAGGGCGGACGGCGTCTTGGTGAGGTTGCGGATGCCGCCGAGCGACTTGTGCAGCTTGTCGAGCTCACGCTTCTTGAGAAGGAGTTCCTTCTTGGTGAAGCCGGAGGCCGCAGGGTTCTCGTAGTCGAGCTCCTCGAGCTCCTTCATGCGGGCGAGACGCTTGGCGATCGTCTGGAAGTTGGTGAGGAGTCCACCGAGCCAGCGCTGGTTGACGTAGGGCTGGCCGACGCGGGTCGCCTGCTCGGCGAGGATCTCCTGCGCCTGCTTCTTGGTGCCGACGAAGAGGATGGTGCCGCCATGAGCGACGGTCTCCTTGACGAAGTCGTAGGCCTTGTCGATGTAGCCGAGCGACTGCTGGAGGTCGATGATGTGGATGCCGCTGCGCTCGGTGAGGATGAAGCGCTTTACCTTCGGGTTCCACCGACGGGTCTGGTGTCCGAAGTGCACGCCGCTGTCGAGCAGCTGGCGGATGGTGACCACAGCCATGGTCGTCTCCTTGTTCTGGCGCGGAGCGCCGTTGAGGTTGTCGCCGATCGTCGATCGGACTTCCTGGTGCCCGGCACACGCCCGCCTTCTCGGAAGAAGGACCTGTGGGAGTGGATGCCGCGACCGAAGTCGCTCAGGGCACGCGTAGTCACCTCGATTTCGAGGTGCTCGACCAGCATACAGGATCAATGCCGCGGTTCCGTCGTGCACATCGTGCGGATCGGCGGGGAACTCCCCCACCACCGACACCGGCGCTCTGCCGCGGACGCACGAGTGGGTTGCGGCGAGCATCATGGGGCGATGCGCACACCTCGCCGGCTCCTCGCCATCGCCCTGACCGGGCTCTTCGCGGGCGGCGCCCACGCCGTCGTGCACGCGACGCCGGCCCCCGCGTGGTGGGACGCAGCGGCGCCCAACGCGGTCGTGGAACCGGAGCGCGGTGCTGAGGCGGTTCCCCGTGCGGACGCGGATGAGTGGTCATGGCCCGTCCCCGGAGCTCGGCATGTCGTGATCCCGTTCCGGGCACCGGCGCACGCGTACGGTGCGGGTCATCGGGGGATCGACATCCTCGCTCCTGAGTCGGGCGTCGTCCGCGCCCCGGCTGACGGCGTCGTCGCGTTCAGCGGAACCGTCGTGGACAGGCCCCTCCTCACGATCGAGCATCCGGGCGGCTACGTGTCGACCTTCGAGCCGATGGTCTCCACGCTGTCACCGGGAGACGCCGTCGCGCAGGGCGCGGAGATCGGTTCGGTCGTCGTCGGCGGTCACTCGGCGCCGGGAACGCTCCACATCGGCGTGCGTCTCGACGGCGACTACATCAATCCGATGCTGCTGTTCGGGGGCGTCCCGCGCGCTGTGCTGCTGCCGTGCTGCGAGTGATGTCTCCGCCGTAGCAGGCGACACGTCGGTGCTCTCGCCCCAACCCGTCGTCGAGCACCCTTCGCTACTTCGGCTCGCTGCGCTCGCTCCGGAACTGCGAGGGCCTCTGTACGGAATGTCGGGCGAAGGGACGACTGTCGGCTCAGAACACGCTTTCTCGCCCGACATTCGCGATCTGACCTGGCAAAGTGAACGGGCGGATGCTCGACGATCGACTGCTCTGCCGCCGTGGCGAGTTCCGACGCGGAGCAGAGGGCTGCCCGTCGCTGCCGGCACGCCTCGCAATCGAGGGGTGCGAGGCGTTCGAGACGCTTAGGCGCGAGGGTGCGCCAATCGATAGGTGGCGGTGAGCCGTTCCGCCGACACGTGGGTGTAGATCTGCGTCGTGCCGAGACTCGCGTGTCCGAGGATCTCCTGCACGGCGCGCAGGTCGGCACCGCCGTCGAGGAGATGCGTCGCTGCGGAATGTCTCAGCGCGTGCGGCCCGACCGTCTCCGCGCCCACATAGGGAGCGAGCGCGGCCGCGACGACCGCGTAGACGGCGCGGGGCCCGGTCCTCCCCCCGCGGGGACCGAGGAACACCGCGGCCGACGCGCGTTCCGACCGTGCGGTGAGCACGGGCCGCCCCCGAACGAGGTAGGCCGCGATCGCGTCACGCGCCGGGACGCCGTACGGCACCACGCGTTCCTTGGATCCCTTGCCCATGACTCTCGCGGTTCTGCGCTCCTGCTCGAGGTCGTCGATGTCGAGTCCGCAGAGCTCTGAGACTCGGATGCCGGAACCGTACAGCAGTTCGAGAAGGGCGTGATCGCGGAGGGCGATCGGGTCGCCGCCGAGGGCTGCCGTCCGACGGTCGTCGAGGAGTTCGGTCATCGCGTCGCGAGATGCCACGGTTGGGAGGGTGCGTCCCCGTTTCGGAGCGACCAGCCGAAGGCTGGGATCGTGGTCGATGAGTCCCTGTTCCTGTGCCCATGCGAAGAACGCGCGAGCGGCCGACGTTCGGCGGGCGAGAGTCGACCGCGCATCGCCGCGCTGCGTGGCGCGCCACAGCCAGTCGCGCAGGGATTCCAGGTCGACCGCGCCGATGTCCACGGGGCCTGCAGAGGCAGCTAGATCCGCAAGGTCGGAGCGGTACGCCCGCACCGTGGCCGGCGACAGACGTCGCACCTGCGCGAGGTGCACGACGAACTCGTCAGCGGCATCGGCGAACTGCATGAGAACAGCATGCCGGGTGCCGAGCCAGCAGGGTCACCGCCTCGCCGCGGCACCCGCGCACGAGTACTCAGCGACGGCTCACCTCATGCTCCCGTGCTGCCGCATCCGCTCTCCGCCCACGCAGCCCTTCACATCCTCCCGGGTGGGGTTCGACGCCACCCGCCATCCGCCCGGTCGACCCGGCCCTCGAGATCGAGCAGTCCGAGGAGGGAGGAGACCCGCTCGATGCTCAGCCCGCTTCGGCGAGCGATCTCGGCGACCGGGATCCGCGATCGGCTGCTCAAGCTGTCGAGCAGCCGCGTCTGCTCGGGATCACCGACCGTCCGCGGATCCGCTGCGATACCGAGGTCCCCCCAGAGCTCTCTGACCTCTGCCGCCGTCGTCACGCAACGTGCGTCGTACTCCCTCAGCAACCGATGGCATCCTGCCGACGCGGCGGAGGTCACCGGCCCCGGCACGGCTCCCAGCGGCCGGCCCAGCGCAGCCGCGTGGCCCGCCGTGTTGAGCGACCCGCTGCGCCACCCCGCCTCGACGACGACCGTCGCATCGCCCAGCGCGGCGATGATCCTGTTCCGACTGAGGAACCGCCATTTCGTCGGCGCCGTGCCGCACGGGACCTCGCTCACCACCGCTCCGGATGCGGCGATGGCACGAAGGAGTTGCTGATGCCCTTGCGGATACGCTCTGTCGACGCCCCCGGCGAGAAGCGCGATCGTCGCACCGCCGACGCCCAGCGCCGCGCGATGTGCCGCTCCGTCGATCCCGTAGGCACCGCCCGACACGACCACTGCGCCGGAGGCGGCGAGATCACCGGCGAACTCAGCAGCGATCATCTCCCCGTATCCGCTCGACGCCCGCGCACCCACGATCGCCACCCGAGGGTCGCACGCGAGCAGGCCGACCTCACCACGCACCCACAGGGCGACGGGGGCATGCAGGCCGAGATCATCGACGGCGCGGGGCCATTCGTCATCCTCAGGCAGCAGCAGGCGGGCTCCCACCTCGGCCGCCGCGGTCGCGGCGTCGCGCACCGCGCCGAGGCTCGCTCGAGGCCTCCAGCGCGCACGTGCCTCCGACAACGCCCTCGAAGCGCTACCCGGCGTCGACGACAGCACGGCGTGAACGTCGGACACCTCATAAACGGACGTTGCGGGAACGGACGTTGCCGACACGGCAGCAACGTCGCCCATCGCGATCCCGAGTGCCACCTCAGCGCCGAACTCCTCGATGAGCGCCCCGGCCACACCGTCGCCCGGCTCCGTGATCACATTCCATGCGATCCTCGCGAGGGAATCTCCCGCATCGCCTCCTCGACGCACCACCGAGATCGCATCGTGCAGGGTGTGGTCCTGCCGCAGCTCTTCGATCACGCGCCGCGCCCCTTCTTCAGATAGAGCGCCCTGCCGACTTCGTCGGCGCCCGGCGCGTCCACACCCCCGAGGTCCGCCATGGTCCAGGCGAGCCGCAGCACGCGGTCGTACCCGCGCAGAGTGAGTGCGCCCCGTTCGAGCGCCCGGTCAAGCGTGCGTCGAGCATCCACCGACACTCTTCGCGCCGTCTGACGCAGCCATGGTCCCGGCACCTCGCTGTTGACCCGCCACGGCGTACCGCTCAGTCGCGCGGCAGCGCGCTCTCGAGCCTCCGCGACCCGCAGGGCGGCTGTGCGGGAATCGACCTGCGACGTCCCCGCGGACGTCGCCTGCGCGGCCGACACCCTGGCGACCTGGAGTTCGATGTCGATCCGATCGCGCAGCGGTCCCGAGAGCCGTGTCGCGTAGCGGCGGATCGCGAGTGACGGGCAGACGCACTCCGCTCCGCGCACTCCGTAGTTGCCGCACGGACACGGGTTCATCGCGAGCACGAGCTGGAAGCGCGCAGGGAAGCGCGCGATGAACCCGGTGCGCTGGATGTCGATCGACCCCGATTCCAACGGCTGACGCAGGGAGTCGAGGGCGACCCGGGAGAACTCTGCCGCCTCATCGAGGAAGAGCACGCCACGATGAGCTCGGACGATCGCACCAGGGCGAGCGACCCGGGATCCTCCGCCCACCAGTGCCGTCACGGACGTACTGTGGTGAGGAGCCTCCAGTGGCGGCGTGCGATCGAGGGCGGCGACGGGCTCGCCCGAGAGCGAACGGATCGAAGCGACTTCGAGCGCGTGCTCGGCTGTCAGCTCCGGGAGTATCCCGGGCAGTCGTCGTGCCAGCATCGTCTTGCCGGCCCCCGGAGGCCCGCTGAGGAGCAGATGGTGGCCTCCCGCGGCTGCGGCGACGAGTGCATCGACCACATCGTCCTGACCGACGACATCCGCGAGATCGAGGTCCGGTCGGGCCGACACGGCACGCACGGGTGAGGGCACCGGTTCCAGGTGCGGAACCTCGACATCGGCGCCGAACGACGCCGCGACTTCGGCGAGCGACGCAGCCGCCTGCACGCGGATACCGGGGACGAGTGCCGCTTCATCGGCGTTCGCGTGGGGCACCACGACCTCGTCGAACCCGGCCCGTGCTGCCGCGAAGACCGCCGGCAGCACACCGGTGACCGGACGGAGGCGACCGTCGAGTCCGAGCTCGCCGACGAGTACGGTGTGCGCGATCGCACGACGCGGCACCATCCCTCCCGCTGCCAACGCTGACAGCGCGATCGCCAGATCGAAGCCGGACCCCTGCTTGGGAAGACTCGCGGGCGACAGATTCACCGTGAACCGCCGCCGCGGAAGCTCGAGACCGGAGTTCTTGCACGCATTGTGCACCCTCTGGACGGCTTCGCCGAGCGACTTGTCCGGGAGACCGATGATCCGGAACTCCGGCGTCTGGTTCGACAGATCCGCCTCCACCTCGACCAGATGCCCGTCGACACCCGTCATCGCCACGGCCCAGGTACGGGCGGTGGTCATGAGAGATCCTTGAGGTGTTCGAGGGCGCCGGACTCGGGATCACCGACGATCCCGATCGCTTCGAGGCGCACTGCGCGGACCCTCGGCAGGTCGGGATGCGCCTCGAGCCAGGCATGGGCGAGTCCCCACAGTCGACGTCGTTTTCGCGCGTCGACTGCCTCGAAGGGGTGACCGTACGCCTCCGAGCGTCGTGTCTTCACCTCGACGATCGCGAGCACGCCGTGATCGATTGCGACGATGTCGAGCTCGCCCTGCGTGCATCGCCAGTTGCGGTCGAGGATCGTGTACCCGCGTTCCTCGAGATGGCGGGCTGCGCGAGCTTCGCCCGCCCTGCCGAGGATGTCTTTCGCTGCCATGACGACAGCATCCCCGGCATCCGGGATCGGGATCACGACAGGAGGCGGCATCCCGCAGAAGCGGGAACAACTCCTCGCGAAGGGAGACTGTGGACGACTACTCGCCGTCGAGTGAGAGTTCCTGCGGCAATTCGAACTCGCGCCGCTGGAGCTCCTCGATGTTGACGTCCTTGAACGTGAGCACGCGTACGGCCTTCACGAAGCGATCCGCGCGGTAGATGTCCCAGACCCAGACGTCCGACATCGAGATCTCGAAGTAGAAGTCGTGCTCGGTGTCGCGTCGCACCACGTTGACGTCGTTGGCCAGATAGAACCGACGCTCGGTCTCCACGACGTACTGGAACTGACCGACGACATCGCGATACTCGCGGAACAGCGCCAGCTCGAGCTCGCGGTCGTAGTCGTCGAATGCTTCCTCATCCATGATGAATCCATCCTATGGTCGGCGGCGACGCCTGGCTGACGCCTCCGTCGGCGGAGCCGTCAGAACAACGTCGGTGCAGCTGCGATCGCCCAGGACGAGCGATGATACGGCGAGAGCCCCCGGCTCGTGATCGCCGCACGATGCTCGAGGCTCGCATAGCCCTTGTTCCGATCCCACTGATAGTCGGGATGCGAGCCGTGCAGATCGGTCATGAGCCCATCCCTCGCGACCTTCGCGATGACCGAGGCCGCGGACACCGAGGCGCAGTCGCGATCGGCTTTCACCCGTGGTCGAACCGTCAGCGCGTCGGGATGCATCGCCGAGACGTAGTCGTGATTGCCGTCCAGCAGCACGAGCGCATTCTCGACGCGGACGCCCTGATCGATCACGCTGAGCACCGCACGGGAGGCGGCGAGACCGAGCGCGCGCATGATCCCCATCTCATCGATCTCGGCTGCCGTCGACCACCCGACGCCGGATGCCTGGACCCACGAGGCGGCGCGCTCCGCCACCTCAGGCCGCCGCTTCTCGCTGACGAGCTTCGAGTCGCGGAGCCCCTCGGGGACGCGACGGCGTGCGCCCGAGGCATCCATGACCGCGGCGCCGACCGCGACCGGACCTGCGAGTGCTCCTCTCCCCACCTCATCGAGCGAGATGATGAGGTCGTACTCGCGCAGGAGCTTCCGCTCGAGGGCGAGAGTCGGAGAGACGACCGTCATTCGGGGTCCGGAACGCCGGCGAAGGAGTCGTGGTGACCGTCGATCGTGCCGAAGCGGTCGAACGGCCAGGTCGTGAGGAACGCCTTGCCGACGACGTTCTCGATCGGCACGAACCCACCACTCGGCAGATCCTGATGCTCTCGCGAATCGCGCGAGCGGTCCCGATTGTCGCCGAGCAGCCAGAGCGAGTCCTCGGGGACGACGACGTCGAACGGATCGTTCGACGCCGCGGTGTCGCCCTCCGGCAGGTTCAGATACGACAGCTCGTCCACCGGGTCGCCGTTGATCGTGACCTGGCCGAGCGCGTTGCAGCAGACGACATGGTCGCCCGGCAGCCCGATGATCCTCTTGACCAGGTGGTCCTGGGAGTCGGATGCCGAGATCCCGACCACGGTCAGAATCCAGTCGATGGCCTCAACCAGGGGCGGTCCGGCAGGGGTCTGGGGCTGCGCGTCCAGCCACCCGCCCGGATCCTTGAAGACGACGACATCGCCGCGCTGATAGTCCGTCCACCGCGGCGTGAGCTCATCGACGAGGATCCGATCGTTCACCATGAGGGTCTTCTCCATGGAGGCCGAGGGGATGTAGAACGATCGGACCACGAACGTCTTCACCACGAATGACACGAGCGCGGCGATCAGGACGATCACCAGCACGTCCCGAAGGAAGATCAGGAAGCCTCGACGCCTTTTGAGCGGCGGGGTGGACTCGGTCGTGGAGTCGGACGTCATCAGGATTCCTTCACAGTCTCGCACCGCTCGCAGACGGCACTACCTAGGTTCGCACACCACCGGCAAAAGACAGCACCCCGGGACATCGTGTCCCGGGGTGCTGTGAAGAGCCTGCGCGTCAGTTGTCGCGCTTCTCCTTGATCTTCGCCTTCTTGCCGCGCAGCTGGCGCAGGTAGTACAGCTTCGCGCGACGCACGTCACCACGGGTGACGACCTCGATGTGGTCGATCACCGGGGAGTGCACCGGGAAGGTGCGCTCCACGCCGACCTGGAAGCTGATCTTGCGGACCGTGAAGGTCTCGCGGACTCCATCGCCCTGGCGGCCGATGACGACACCCTTGAACACCTGGATACGCGAGCGGTTGCCCTCGGTGATGTTCACGTGCACGTTGACGGTGTCACCGGCGTTGAACTTCGGGATGTCGGAACGGAGCGATGCCGCATCAACGGCGTCGAGGATCTGCATGATCGTCTCTCTCTGCACTCGCCTCAGGTCGCATGCATTTTTCAAAGGAACAAGAATGGGTGTGCATCGTACGGAGCAGAGCTTCCGCGGGTTCCCCTGAGGCAGAACCGGTCACGGCACAAACATCCATTCTGCCATGGAATCATCCCTCGACCAAACGCTGGTCAGTCCCTACGCTCGCGCTCCTCCACGACGATCACCTCGTGCTCTACGACCGTCGCGGACGGTCTCGTCGGGTCGGGGATCGTCGACCATGCGATCGTCTCGCGCAGCCGGGCGCCGCTTCCGCGCGCCTCGGTCCAGAGCTGCCACAGCTGCAACCAGATGAGGGCGATCCCGACGAGGATCGCCCCGGCCAGCAGCCAGCCGAAGGCGCCCTCGATGAAGCAGCCGACAGCGATGGTCAGCACGTGCCAGAGCGAGAACCCCGCGACATCCCACCAGGAGACGGCCCGATCGGTCCGCACCGATGGGCGGGAGCGCGTGAGGAGCGTGAGCAGGAGCTGGCCCGCGAACACCGATGGAACCGCGATGAACAGCACCCACAGCAGGCCCCATCCCGCGTGGAAGACGATGCCGCCGACGACGAGCCAGAGCGGCAGCAGGAACGCGGCCGGGAGCAACCACCGGAAGAACGCCTGTCTCACCCACATGCTCTGAATCGTACGTCGGTGCGGATGCCTGAGCCACGGTGTTCGCTGTGAGCACGGATGCTCTCGCGGTGAGCACGGGCGGGCGGAGCTGGGCACTCGATGGATCCGCCAGAATGGAGAGGAAGAGAGGAACACCATGATCGAACTGCGCACCCCTGCCGAGATCGACGAGATGCGCGCCGCCGGACGCTTCGTCGCCGAGACTCTGGCGACGCTCCGCGACGAGACCAAGATCGGCACCAACCTCCTCTCGATCGACCGCCGCGCACACGACATGATCCGCAAGGCGGGAGCACAGTCGTGCTACATCGACTACCACCCCTCGTTCGGCGCCAGCCCGTTCGGGAAGGTGATCTGCACCTCGGTAAACGACGCGGTCCTGCACGGACTCCCCCACGACTACACCCTGCGCGACGGCGACCTGGTCACCCTCGACTTCGCCGCCGCGGTCGACGGTTGGGTGGCCGACTCGGCGGTCTCGTTCATCGTCGGCAGCCCTCGCGACGAGGACCTGCGGCTGATCGACACGACGGAGCGCGCCCTCGACGCGGCGATCGCGGCGGCGGTCGTGGGGAACCGCATCGGTGACATCTCGGCATCCGTCGCCGCCGTCGCGCACGGCGATGGCTATTCCATCAACACGGACTTCGGCGGTCACGGCGTGGGGCGGACCATGCACGGAGATCCGCACGTCGCGAACGACGGCCGTCCCGGGCGCGGCTTCCCGCTGCGCGCAGGACTCGTGCTCGCCCTCGAACCCTGGTTCCTCGCGACGACGGACGAACTCGTCACCGACCCTGACGGCTGGACGCTGCGCAGTGTCGACGGCTCACGTGGGGCGCACTCCGAGCACACCGTTGCGATCACGGACGAGGGCCCCATCGTCCTCACCGACAGGTCGTTCCTCGGAGTCCGCTGACCTCCGCGGTCGCCGCGGGAGCTCAGTCCGAAAGCAGGTCGGGTCGACGGACTCGGGTGCGCTCGACCTGCTGCTCGCGCCGCCAGGAAGCGATCGCACCGTGATTGCCGCTCAGCAGGATGTCGGGGACCGCGCGGTCACGCCAGACGGATGGCTTGGTGTACGAGGGGTATTCGAGGAGTCCGTCCTCGTGAGACTCCTCGACCAGACTCTCCGGATTGCCCACGACCCCGGGGATCAATCGGCCTATGGCCTCGACCATCGCCATGGTGGCGACTTCTCCCCCGTTGAGCACGTAGTCGCCCAGACTGATCAGTCGCACCTCGCCGACCGAAGCCGCGTACTCGAAGACGCGCTCGTCGATGCCCTCGTAGCGACCGCATCCGAAGATCAGATGTTCTCTCGTCGCCAGATCCCTGGCCTTCGCCTGAGTGAAGACCTCTCCTGCAGGCGAGGGGAAGATGATGGTGGGGCGCTCGGATGACGCGGCGAGCTCGTCGATGGCCAGGCCCCAGGGCTCCGGCTTCATGACCATGCCCGCTCCCCCGCCGTATGGGGTGTCATCGACGGTCCGGTGCCTGTCGGACGTCCACTCGCGCAGGTCCCGGACGTTCAGGTCGAGGATACCGGCGCTGCGGGCCTTGCCGAGGAGCGAGAGCTCCAGTCCGTCGAAGTACGACGGGAAGATCGAGACGATGTCGATGCGCAAAGCGGCGCTCACTCGGTCTCGTCGGCGGCAGCATCCTGTTCGACCGGCGTATCGTCCGCGCCCTCGTCAGCTGCATCCTCGCCATCCGCCGCATCCGGAAGCTCTTCGAAGAGCCCGGCAGGCGGGGTCACGATCACACGGCCGGCAGCGACGTCGACGGTGGGGACGATCGCCTCGACGAACGGCACCATGACGTCGGTCTCGCCGACGCGTACGATCAGCAGATCCTGGGCGGGGAAGTGCTCGATCCGCGCGACCTTGCCGACGACGACGTCGTCACGCACCACGTCGAGACCGACGAGCTGCCCGTCGAACCATGCGTTCTCCTCGACCTCGGTGACGTCCTGGTCGATCCAGAGGATCGCACGCACGAGACCCTCGGCAGCGGTCCGATCGTCCACGTCGTCCAGGAAGACCACGGGGTTGCCGTTCATCACGCGATACTCACGAACCGTCACGGTCTTGCCGTGCCACGGAGACGCCTCCGGCACCTGCAGTGTGAACTCGGCGCCGGGAACGAAGCGGCGCTCGGGGTTGTCTGTGTACAGCTCGAGCTTGAGCGCGCCCTTCAGGCCGTGGGCCTTGACGAGACGCCCCACGCGGAGCTGGTTCCTGCCCTGGTTCTTGTCCTTCTGCACCACGGTCAGTCGTCCGCGACGTCGACGCGGACGCGACGGCCATCAGCCAGGGCGGTGATGAGCGTGCGCAGTGCCTTCGCAGTGCGGCCGCCGCGCCCGATCACGCGTCCACGATCATCGGGGTGCACGCGCACCTCGAGGAGATCGCCTCGCGGCGATGCGGATGCGGTGATACGCACATCCTCCGGGTGATCGACGATCCCCTTGACGATGTGTTCGAGCGCGGCGGCGAGCACGGCGGATTACTCTGCGTCTGCGGCGGGAGCCTCAGCGGCCTCCGCGTCGGCCTCGGCGGCGGGAGCCTCCGCAGCGGGAGCCTCCTCCTTCTTCTCCACCTTGGGCTTGATCACGGACTTCTTGGAGGAGTCCGCCTCGAAAGCGGACTTCTCGCCGGCGACCTTGAGGGTCGAGACGGCGTCCTTGTCGCCCTTGAACTTGCCCCAGTCGCCCGTGATCTTGAGGATGGCGGTGACCTGCTCGGTCGGCTGGGCGCCGACGGAGAGCCAGTACTGCGCACGCTCGGAGTCGACCTCGATGAACGAGGGCTCCTCGGTGGGGTGGTACTTGCCGATCTCCTCGATCACACGACCGTCGCGCTTGGTGCGCGAGTCGGCGACGACGATGCGGTAGTAGGGCGCACGGATCTTGCCCAGGCGCTTGAGACGAATCTTGACAGCCACGATTCTCCTGAATTGTGTGGAAGGAAACGAACTGATCGCCTGGAGAGTGGGGTGCACACCCGGCGGAAGCTCTGAAAGGGGTGGACGAGTGCTGGATAGAGGGTCGAGCACGTCGTCCAAACCTCTATTCTGCCAGATGCGCGGCCACGGAGCGAAACCTGGCGACTCTCGGTTCGTCGTGTCGCCGCATCACCGTGTCAGACTGTGCTCGTGACGCTCGAATTCGCCCCATCGGCCCGCTCCACCGTCGGTCTGGAATGGGAGATCATGCTCGCCGACCCACGCACCGGCGACCTGGTCGGGCGGGCTCCCGATCTGCTCGCCGCCCTCGAGGAGGAGAGCGCGGACGAGCGCCACACCGTCACGGGCGAACTGCTGACCAACACCATCGAGGTGACCAGCGGCGTGGGAACGTCCGTCGCACACGCGGTCGACGACATCGCGGCCGCGATCGCGGCTGTGCGGGCGGCGACCGACCCCACCGGCATCGAGCTGCTCTCCGCGGGAAGCCATCCCTTCGCGCAGTGGTACGAGCAGCAGGTCACTGACAAGACGAGGTATCACAAGCTCATCGAGCGCACCCAGTGGTGGGGGCGGAACATGATGATCTGGGGCATCCACGTGCACATCGGCATCGAGGACCACCGCAAGGTCTTCCCGATCATCAACGCCCTCACCGCGTATCTCCCCCATCTCCAGGCGCTCGCGGCATCGAGTCCGTTCTGGGCCGGAGAGAGCACCGGTTACGCCTCGAATCGCGCACTCGTCTTCCAGCAGCTTCCGACGGCAGGGCTCCCCTGGCCGCTCGAGGACTGGTCCCAGTTCGAGGCGTACATGACCGACATGGCGCACACCGGAGTGATGGCCGATCCGTCCGAGGTGCGCTGGGACATCCGTCCGGCGCCGCGCTGGGGCACGATCGAGGTCCGCGCCTGCGATGGGATGTCGACGCTTCCCGAGCTCGCAGCCGTCGCCTCACTCGTGCAGGTGCTCGTGGAGCATCTATCGCGCGAGCTGGACGAGGGACGTGCACTGTCGGTCCTGCCACCCTGGTTCCACCGCGAGAACAAGTGGCGCTCGGCGCGCTACGGCCTGGACGCCCGACTCATCGTCGACAGGGCGGGCACCCAACGCCCGGTGCGCGAGCATCTCGCCGAGACGATCGACAGACTCGCACCGATCTCGCGGGACCTCGGCTGCGAACGCGAGTTCGCCAGCGTCGAGCGCATCCTGGACGGCGGTGCGAGTTACGCCCGCCAGCAGGCCGTGGCGGATGCCTCCGGCGGGGACCTGACCGCGGTCGTGCACCACCTGATCCGGGAGTTCCGAGAGGGCCCTGTCACGTCGACGCATCCGCTGACCCCCGATCAGTCGGAGGCCGCTCAGCCGTCGACGAGCTGACGCGCGAGACCTTCGTCGAGCACGACGTCCGTCATGAGCTCCGCGGCGATCGCCGCACGCAGACTGTGCAGCTTCGGCACCCCCGAGACCACGCACACCCGCCGAGGGACGCGCCGCAGGCGGTCGAGACCGGGGCCGGTCGCACGCGCGTTCAGCCGGATGTCCTTCCAGCTTCCGTCCGCGCGGAAGAAGACCGTCGCCACATCACCGATCGCGCGATCCTCGCGGAGGCTGCGGTAGTCGTCACGCCCCAGGTAGCCACCCACGTAGACCCGGCTGGGCACTTCGGCCGCGGGCGAGCCGAGGCTGAAGACGGCGATGTCCATCTTCGACTGCAGGTCGAGCACGCGCCGGGTGCTCCGCTCGCGCCACATCGCCTCCCGCGTATGCGGATCGTCGAAGAACGCGGGCACCGGGAACTGCTGCACCTGCGCCCCGAACGCGCCGCCGAAGCGCTGCAGGATGTCGCTGGAGTACTCGACACCGCTCGTCTGCGTGTTGCCGGCACCGTTGAGCTGCACGATCGTCGTGTTGTGCGTCTCCTTCTGCGTGAGGCCGCGGCTGACCGCACTGATCGTCGATCCCCATGCCACGCCGACGATCATGTTCGAGTCCACGAACTGCGAGAGGAGTCGCCCCGCCGTGAGCGCGACGCGCTCGAGCCTCTCCACCTCGCTCACGATCTCCGGCATCGGGACGACGTGCGCGGACACGCGGTGACGGTCGCGGATGCGCTGCTCCAGCATTCCGAGCCGCTCGAGCGGCGAGTTGATCCGGATGTCGACGAGACCCGTCTCCCTGGCGAAGCTCAGCAGGCGCGACACCGATGACCGCGAGGTGCCGAGCTCACGGGCGATGACCTCCATGGTCTTGTCCTGCATGTAGTAAAGCTGCGCCGCGGTGAGCGCCGCGACCAGCTTGGAATCGCTCGATCGAGCTTCCGGCGATGTCATCGGGACCTCCTCGACGTCCATGCTTGCACATATGTGCAGCGGGCTTGCGCGCGGCTGTGCAGAGGTCGATGCTGGGGGGCAGGCAAAGGGAGGCCGAAGATGATCGAGACGACACACTCATCGGCAGAGCGCGACACGGTTCGCGCGGTACGCGAATCCGGACGCACGAGCGTCGTGATCATCGGGGGCGGGATCAACGGCATCTCGACCTTCCGCGACCTCGCGCTGCAGGGAATCGATGTCGTCCTCGTGGAGCGGGGCGACTTCGCCTCCGGGGCCTCCTCGGCGTCGAGCCACATGATCCACGGCGGCATCCGCTATCTCGAGAACGGCGAGTTCCGGCTCGTGCGCGAATCCGTCGAGGAGCGCAACGGACTGCTGAAGATCGCGCCGCACTACGTCAAGCCGTTGCAGACGACGATCCCCATCTACTCCACGTTCTCGGGCGTCCTCGCCGCCCCCCTGCGCTTCCTCACGCACAAGAGCGGCAAGCCTCAGGAACGCGGTGCCTTCCTGATCAAGATCGGTCTGACGATCTACGACACGTTCTCGCGCGACGGGGGAACCGTTCCCCGCCACCGCTTCCTCGGACGCAAGAAGTCGCTCGCCGAGCTGCCGTCCCTGGACCCGAAGATCAAGTACACGGCCACGTACTACGACGCGTCCATGCACGATCCGGAACGTCTCGCCCTCGACGTGCTGCAGGACGGTCGTGCGGCGCACCCCGGTGCGGTCGCTCTGAACTACGTCGAGGCCATCGGCCGCGACGGCGACACCGTTCGTCTGCGCGACCGTGAGAGCGGCACCGAGTTCGATGTGGCGGCCGACGTCATCGTGAACACCTCGGGCCCCTGGACCGACATCACCAATGAGGCGCTCGGCGAGGCGACACGTTTCATGGGAGGAACCAAGGGCTCGCACATCGTGCTCGATCACCCCGAACTGCTGGAGGCGACCCGCGGTCGGGAGATCTTCTTCGAGCACTCCGACGGCCGGATCGTGCTGATCTATCCGCTCAAGGGCCGAGTGCTCGTCGGCACGACCGACATCGACGCCGATCCTCGCGAGGTCCCGGTGTGCACGGACGAGGAGATCACCTACTTCTTCGACCTGATCCACCACGTGTTCCCCGAGATCCCGGTCTCACGCGATCAGATCGTCTACAACTTCTCCGGCATCCGTCCGCTCCCCCGCCACGAGGACACCGCGCCCGGCTTCGTGTCGCGCGACTACCGCATCGAGGTCGACGAGAAGGACGCCGTGCCGCTCGTCAGTCTGGTCGGCGGCAAGTGGACGACGTTCCGTGCACTCGGCGAATCGGTGTCGAACGTGGTTCTGGGGCTCCTGCACCGCACCCGCACCGTGTCGACCGCCGGTCGCGCGATCGGCGGCGGCCGCGAGTTCCCCCGCACCGAGAAGGCCCGTCGCATCTGGTTCCAGGAGAACCTGCCGGGAGCCGGTCCGCGAGCAGAGCAGTTGCTCGCACGGTACGGGACGCGGGCGGCCGAGGTCTGGTCCCACATCGAGCAGGGTGCGGACGAGCCTCTGGCCCGAGGCGCTCTGTCGACCCGTGAGCTCGAGTGGATCGTGAGCAACGAGATGGTCGCACGCCTGCAGGACGTGATCCTACGGCGCACGAGCATCGCCTTCATGGGCGACGCCGATGCCGACGTGCTCGACGAGATCGCGGACGCTCTGGCGCCGCTGCTCGGCTGGGACCGCGATCGTCACGACGCGGAGGTCGAACAGACCAGGCTGCTGCTGAACGAACGACACGGTCTCGAGATCCCCTCCCGCGCTCGCGGCTGAACGCGGGAGGATCGCCGCCCTCCTCGCGGTGAGCAACAATCCCAACACGCAGCAGGACAGAGGGGTCCTGCCGCATAAGAAAGGTCAATGAAGACATGGACGATGTGAATCTCGGCCTCTACTTCCTGTCGGAGTTCGTCGGCACGGCGATGCTGATCCTCCTCGGCTGCGGAGTGGTGGCCAATGTCGCGCTCGCGAAGAACAAGGGCTTCGGCGGCGGCTTCCTGATGGTCAACTGGGGCTGGGGCCTCGCGGTGTTCGCGGGTGTCCTGGCGTCGGCATACTCCGGCGCCATCCTCAACCCGGCCGTCGGCCTCGGCCTGCTGATCTCGAACACCATCGACGTCGGCCAGTTCGCGATCGCCACCGCGGCGGAGCTCCTCGGAGCCATCGTCGGTGCGATCCTCGTGTGGCTCGCCTACAAGCAGCATTTCGATGAGGAGCCGGATGCCGCCAACAAGCTCGGCGTCTTCTCCACCGGCCCGGCGATCCGTTCGTACGGCTGGAACCTCGTCACCGAGGTGATCGGGACGTTCGTGCTGGTGTTCGTCATCCTCGCGTTCGCCGACTACGGTGACATCGCCGTCGGCACGCCCGGCGGGCTCGGCCCGCTCACCGCACTGCCCGTCGCCCTGCTCGTGGTGAGCATCGGCGCCTCTCTTGGTGGTCCGACCGGCTACGCCATCAACCCCGCACGTGACCTGGGTCCGCGTATCGCCCACGCGATCCTGCCGATCAAGGGCAAGGGATCCAGCGACTGGTCCTACTCCTGGGTTCCCGTCGTCGGCCCGCTGATCGGTGGCGCGATCGCGGCGCTGCTCGCCCCCGTCCTGCTCCACCTCGCCTGAACCCCGACCTGACATTCGAAGGAGAACCACCATGGCCGACTACATCATCGCCATCGATCAGGGAACAACGTCCAGCCGCGCGATCATCTTCGACAAGAAGGGCAGCATCATCGCCACGGGCCAGAAGGAGCACGAGCAGATCCTCCCTCAGGCCGGCTGGGTCGAGCACGATGCCGCCGAGATCTGGCGCAACGTCCAGGAGGTCATCGGCCTGGCGCTCAGCCGCGCCGACCTCACCCGTCACGACATCGCCGCCGTCGGCATCACCAACCAGCGTGAGACGGCCGTCGTCTGGGACAAGAACACCGGTGAGCCGGTCTACAACGCGATCGTGTGGCAGGACACCCGCACGCAGTCCATCGTCGACCGTCTCGCGGCCGACGGCGGGGTCGAGCGTTTCAAGCCGATCGTCGGACTGCCGCTGGCGACGTACTTCTCGGGCACGAAGATCGCGTGGATCCTCGAGAACGTCGAGGGCGCACGCGAGAAGGCCGAGGCGGGAGACCTCCTGTTCGGCACGACCGACTGCTGGGTGCTGTGGAATCTGACCGGAGGTGTCGACGGCGGCGTGCACGCCACCGACGTCACGAATGCATCCCGCACGATGTTCATGGACCTCGAGACGCTCGAGTGGCGCGACGACATCCTGGAGGCGTTCGGCGTGCCGCGTTCGATGATGCCGGAGATCCGTTCGTCCTCCGAGGTCTACGGCGCGGCCGAGGACTCATCGCTGCTGCGCGAGACCCCGATCGCGGGCATCCTGGGCGATCAGCAGGCCGCCACTTTCGGCCAGGCCGCCTTCAACAAGGGCGAGAGCAAGAACACCTACGGAACGGGCTGCTTCCTCATCTTCAACACGGGCGAAGAGATCGTCCATTCGAAGAACGGGCTGCTGACGACCGTGGGCTACAAGCTCGGCGACCAGCCGACGCATTACGCTCTCGAGGGCTCGATCGCGGTCACGGGCTCGCTCATCCAGTGGCTGCGCGACCAGCTCGGAATCATCTCCTCCGCGCCCGAGGTCGAGAAGCTCGCCGAGCAGGTCGAGGACAACGGCGGGGTCTACATCGTCCCGGCGTTCTCCGGCCTCTTCGCGCCGTATTGGCGCCCGGACGCTCGAGGAGCGATCGTCGGTCTCACCCGCTACGCCAACAAGAACCACATCGCCCGCGCTGCTCTCGAGGCCGTCGCGTTCCAGACGCGCGACGTGCTCGACGCGGTCAACGCCGACGCCGGCGTGGATCTGACCGAGCTGAAGGTCGACGGCGGAATGGTCGCGAACGACGCTCTCATGCAGTTCCAGGCAGACGTGCTCGGCGTGCCCGTCGTCCGCCCCGTCGTCGCCGAGACCACCGCGCTGGGCGCTGCCTACGCGGCCGGACTCGCCGTGGGCTTCTGGAGCGGCCTCGACGACCTCTCCGCCAACTGGCAGGAGGACCGGCGCTGGGAGCCCTCGATGGATGACGCGGAGCGCGACCGACAACTGCGCCTGTGGCGCAAGGCCGTGACGAAGTCGATGGACTGGGTCGACGACGACGTCCGATGACGGACGGCCGAAGGCGGCGGGCCCGGAGCGATCGCTCCGGGCCCGCCGTCATGTCTGCTCGAGCAGCCCGTCGAGTTCTTCGAGGAGGGCACGGGCGACCTGACGGGGGGCCTGCTCGGGCCACACCACGTACTCGATGCGCTCCGGTCCTCCGACGACCGGCACCTGGACGACACGCGACTCACCCGGGTGGACGACGCCGGGGGCCAACAGGGCGACGGCGAGGCCCGCGGCGACGAGTCCGACGAGCAGCTCGGCGGTACCGACTTCATAGGCCACGTCGCGGATGATTCCAGACGCGGTGAAGGCGCTGTCGCTCTGGGCTCGCCCCGAGGTGCCGGCAGGGAAGTCGGCGAACGTCTCTCGCTCCAGCTCTGCGAGCGCGATCCGAGCCCTCCGAGCGAGGCGATGACCGGCCGGCACGACAGCCACCAGCCGCTCGCGAGCGAGTTCACGATGGGCGACGCCCGCAGGTGCGGCATCCGCTCTCAGACCGATCATCGCGACATCGAGACTCCCCTGTCGGACGGCCGCGATCAGGGTGTCGCTGTTGCCCATGGCGAGTTCGACCCGACATTCGGGGTGCGCGGCTCTGAATCCCGCGATCAGCGCCGGGACGTCGACTACCGCAACGGTGGGGATCACACCCAACCGCAGTACTCCGACGACACGTCCGTTCACGGCCGCAGCGTCCTCGGCGGCCGCGCGGGCGGCATCCAGAGCCACTCGGGCCTGTCGCACGAATGCCTCGCCGGCCTCCGTCACCCGGACGCTCCTGCTCGTGCGCGCGAACAGCAGAGCACCGATCTCCCGCTCGAGCGCCGCGATCTGGTGGCTCAGGGCCGACTGCGTCACGAAGCACCGCTCTGCGGCTTTCGTGAAGCTCCCGAGATCCGCCACCTCGACCACGTATCGGAGTTGCTGCAGGTCCATTTTTCCATGATCTCTGTTCATGGATGCTGTGACAACAATGCGTTGGACTCATCACGCATACCCGCGAAGACTGAACGGCATGAACCGACTGTCCACACTGCTGCTGACCGCCCTCGCGCCGATGGCGTGGGGAACGACGTACCTCGTCACGACGGCCCTGCTTCCTCCCGGTCATCCGCTGCTCGCAGGGTTCCTGCGAGCTCTTCCTGCCGGACTCATCGCGATCGCGATCGGGCGCCGACTTCCGCGAGGGCGTTGGTGGGGCAAGGCGTCCCTGCTCGGCGTCCTCAACATCGGCGCGTTCTTCCCTCTCCTCTTCCTCGCCGCGGAACATCTTCCCGGAGGGGTCGCCGCCGCGGTCGCGGGCGCCCAGCCGATGATCGTCCTGCTGCTCGGTGCGCTCGTCGTGCGTGAGCGGATCCGCCCGGGCACCGCTGCCGCAGCCGCCGCCGGGGCCGGCGGAGTGGCTCTCGTCGTCCTCGGCCCGGCCGCGACGCTCGACGCGTTCGGTCTGATCGCGGCTCTGGCCGGGATCACGTCGACCGCGATCGGGATGCTGTTGACCAAGCGCTGGGGGCGGCCATCCGGCGTCGGCCCTGTGGCGTACGCCGGATGGCAGTTGACCGCAGGCGGTCTCTTCCTGTTGCCGCTGACCCTGATCTTCGAACCACTGCCGACATCGATCGATGCGGGTGCGGTGTGGGGCTATGTCTGGCTGGGGACCGTCGGCGGCCTGCTCGCATACGTCCTCTGGTTCCGAGGGCTGCAAGAACTGCCGATCATGGCCCCGGGCCTGCTGGCGCTGCTCTCGCCGGTCGTGGCGACCGCACTCGGCGTCCTCGTCGCCGGTGAGAGGTTCACCGGTGTGCAGGCGGCGGGACTCGCGATCGTTCTCGTCGCCCTGGTCGCCGGACAGTTCGCCGCGCGACCGCGTCGAATCGCCGAGGCGCCCGCGCTGTCGGAGGAGCTCGTCCTCAGCGACCGCTGATCGACCTCAGTTCTTGCCGAACAGCTTCTGAATCTCGGCGAGGTCGGCTTCGCTCGGAGCCTTGGCCCCGCCGAGGCCGAAGCCCGAGCCCGTCGGGTTCGCCGCAGGAGCGGCGAGCCCGGCGTTCTCCGCTGCGCGCTTCGCAGGGTTGCCCGAACGCGAACCCCCGGACGACTTGCCCTTCTTGCCACGCTTCGAGGACGCCCCCGGGCGTCCCATGCCCGGAACAGGCCCCATGCCCGGGATGTTGGGCGTGCCACCTCGGGCGACGGTCTTCATCATCTTCGCGGCCTGCTCGAATCGCTGCACGAGCTGGTTCACATCGGTGACGGTCATTCCGGAGCCTCGGGCGATGCGCAGGCGGCGCGAGCCGTTGAGGATCTTCGGGTTGCGGCGCTCCCCCGGCGTCATCGAGCGGATGATGGCCTCGGTGCGATCGATCTCGCGCTCGTCGAAGTCGTCGAGCTGCTGCTTCATCTGCCCCATGCCCGGCAGCATGCCGAGCATCTTCTTCATGGAGCCCATCTTCTTCATCTGCTGGAGCTGCTCGAGGAAGTCCTCGAGGGTGAACTGCTCCTTCGCGAGCTTCTCGGCGACCTTCATCGCCTCTTCCTCATCGAAGGCCTGCTGGGCCTGTTCGATGAGGGTGAGGATGTCGCCGAGGTCGAGGATACGGCTCGCCATGCGGTCGGGGTGGAACGGCTCGAGGTCTTCGAGCCGTTCGCCCGTGGAGGCGAAGATGATCGGACGCCCGGTCACGGAGGCGACGGACAGCGCCGCTCCGCCTCGCGCGTCACCGTCGAGCTTCGAGAGCACGACGCCGGTGAAGTCGACACCGTCCTGGAACGCCTTGGCCGTGTTGACGGCATCCTGGCCGATCATCGCGTCGATGACGAAGAGGACCTCGTCCGGGTCGACCGCCTTGCGGATGTCGGATGCCTGCTTCATCAGCTCCGCGTCGATGCCGAGGCGTCCGGCCGTGTCGATGATGACGACGTCGTGCTGGTGGCGGCGCGCGTGCTCGACTCCGTCGCGCGAGACGCGAACGGGGTCGCCCACGCCGTTGCCGGGCTCGGGGGCGTAGATCGTGGCACCCGCCTGTTCGGCAACGACCTGCAGCTGGTTGACGGCATTGGGCCGCTGGAGGTCCGCGGCCACCAGGAGGGGCGTGTGCCCTTCTCCTTCGAGCTGCTTGGCGAGCTTGCCTGCGAAGGTCGTCTTGCCCGATCCCTGGAGCCCCGCGAGCATGATCACAGTCGGCGCGGTCTTCGCGAAGTGCAGACGACGCTGCTCGCCACCGAGGATCTGCACGAGCTCCTCGTTGACGATCTGCACGACCTGCTGGGCCGGGTTGAGCGCCTTGTTGACCTCGTCGCCGAGTGCACGCTCGCGCACCTTGGCGGTGAAGTCCTTGACCACCTGCAGCGCGACGTCTGCGTCGAGAAGAGCGCGACGGATCTCGCGGACGGTGCCGTCGACGTCGGCGGCGGTGAGCTTTCCCTTCGTGCGCAGATTGCGGAAGGTCTCGGTGAGCCGATCGGAGAGCGTGCCAAACGTAGCCATGGTGCTCTGATTCTACGCGAGAGGAGCATCGACGCTCAGCGCGGCTCGAAGCTGTTCCTTCGCACGGGCGTACCGGCCTCGCGCCGTGGACGCACCGATGCCGATCACCTCCGCCGCCTCGGCCAGACTCAAACCGTCCCAATGCACCAGTCGGACGATCTCGGAGAGATCCGGGTTCAGCCTCTCGATCGCGTCGCGGACGTCGTTCCCCGCATCGGCGGGCGGGCTGCTCCGCTCGTCGGAGGGGTTCGAGCGGATGCGGTCGGCCAGCGCCCACCGCCGCCGCTGGCCGCGAGCATGGTTGAGCAGCGTGCCCCGCGCGATGCCGAAGAGCCACATGCGGCACCGTTCGTCTTCGACAGGCAGCTCGCGTACCCGGCGCCACGCGACGACCATCGTCTCGCCGAGAAGGTCGGGAGCATCGTCAGGGCCGACCCGACGCGAGATGTACGAGAGGAGATCGGATGCGTTCGCCTCGACCGCCGACCGGAGGCGAGCCGCTTCCGGGCTCACTCGGCCTCGCACTTGACACCGCCCTCTGCGCTGACCGTCCACGTCTGCGGAGGGAAACCCGCGTCGACCAGGCGGTCCGCCAGCGCTGCCCGCACGGCGCGGTCCACGGCGAATGCCCGGGCGTCGTCATCGTCTGGGCGCCCTGGAGCGATCGCCTCGTCGGTCAGCCACCCGTCGGCCCCGATCAGGACGGTCATACCCACTGCACGCTGCTCTGCGAGGATCCTCGCCGCCTCGGCATCCGCCTCCTGCAGATCGAGATCGCGCTCCAGCGCTCCTTCGCGCAGCCACGAGGTGAGGGCGTCCTGGACGGCGCGCGTCGTCGCGTCATCGGCACCCGCGTCCTCGTCCGAGGCGGTCTGATCCTCGACCACCAGTCGCACCTCGCATGCTCGACCGCTGGGGAGCGTGAAAGCGTAGGAGCCATCCGGATCCTCGTAGCCGCTCGGCCAGGAGACCAGGCCCGATGCCACGGCGACTCCCCCTCCGCCGATCATAAGAGCGACCGCAGCCGCGGCCGCCAGAGAGATCCGCACGCGCCGGCGCGGCCGCCAGGTGTCCGGCGGTTCTGCGGCTTCTGCGGCTTCTGCGGCTGCTGTCATCATCGCGCGCACGTCGGCCCGATCCACCACGCGGGGCGCCGGTGCTGATGCGTCGAGCAAAGCGTCGAATTGTTCGGTGTCCATGGGTGCTTCCCTTCTCCGGGGGTTCACTCCATACGTGTCCGGCAGAGCGCCGAACGTCCGCGACTACGTCCAGCGCAGTTCGTCCAGCCCCCCGAGTGCGCCTTCCAGAGCGATCTCCGGCGATCCGGTCCCGGCACCCTGCTCGGCCCAGACCCGCAGCGACGAGAACAGCGCTGCGGCGTACGCCGCCCCGATGATGTCCGCCCGGATCACTCCCATCCCCGCAGATCGCGCAGCCTCCGAGATGGCGGAGGCGAGGCGGATCTGTCGCACTCCGGTGTCGCGCACGAGCTCGTCATCCAGCCCCATGGCGGAGCGGTTCCGCAGGGCGAGCGCGAGAGGATCGGGCGCGAAGCCCCGGACCGTCTCCCGCAGGATCTCGCGCACGCTCTCGGCATCGGCGTCATTAGCGAGCGAGGCAAGCGCATCGGACGCCTCAGCGATCCGCGTGTCCAGCCCCGACCACAGCACGTCGCTCTTCGAGGAGAAGTAGTTGAAGAAGCTCGATCGGCTCACGCCCGCTCGACGCGTGATGTCCGCGACCGACGTCGCGTCGTAGCCCTGCTCGAGGAAGAGCTCGCACGCGGCCTCGGCGAGGGTCTCCCGGGAAGAGGACTTCGGGCGTCCGGCGCGGCTGGGGGCGGTCATGCCCTCACGGTACCGCCCACGCATCGAACATCCAGATTCAGGCGTATTATTAGACGCGATCCAATTATTTGCGGGAGGCGCGACTCATGCTCGACATCCTCACTCCGGGACTCGCTCCGGACTACGTTCCCTACCTCGCCGGCTGGGACCTTCAGCGGCAGGTCCACCATGACGTGGTCAGCGGCGACCGCGCGGACACGCTGATCCTCCTGGAGCACGAGGCCGTGTACACGGCCGGCAAGCGCACCGAGCCGCACGAGCGACCGCAGGACGGCACGCCGGTCGTCGATGTCGACCGCGGGGGCAAGATCACCTGGCACGGTCCCGGTCAGCTGGTGGGGTACCCGATCGTCCGCCTGCACGAGCCGATGGACGTCGTCGCTCACGTACGCCGTCTGGAGCGGCTCCTCATCGACGTGCTTCGTCCGCTCGGCGTCGACGGCTACCAGGTCGACGGGCGCAGCGGCGTCTGGGTCCGCCGACCGCTCTCCGAGGACAAGGTCGCCGCGATCGGCGTCCGTGTGCAGCAGGGGGTGACGATGCACGGCTTCGCGATCAACTGCGACAACTCTCTCGCCGGATTCCGCGGCATCATCCCGTGTGGGATCACCGACGCGGGTGTCACCACAGTGAGCGAGGTCATCGGAGCATCCGTCTCCCCCGCGGACATCGTCGCCGGAGTGATCAACGCCTTCAGCGACGAATACGCGACCGCCGAGTACACAGGAGTTCCCGCATGATGCGTCGACCGAATTCGATCAGATTGAGCGAGGGAACGAAGTGACCGAGTCGAAACACGCTTCACCCGACGGACGCAAGCTCCTCCGACTCGAGATCCGCAACTCAGAGACGCCGATCGAGCGCAAGCCGGAGTGGATCAGGACCAAGGCGAAGATGGGCCCCGAGTACACGACCCTGCACTCCCTCGTGAAGAGCGAGGACCTGCACACGGTCTGCCAGGAAGCGGGGTGCCCCAACATCTTCGAGTGCTGGGAGGACAAGGAGGCCACCTTCCTCATCGGTGGTTCGCAGTGCACCCGACGCTGTGACTTCTGCCAGATCGACACGGGCAAACCGGATGCCTACGACACCGACGAACCCCGTCGTGTCGCCGAGAGCGTGCAGCGGATGGGCCTGCGCTATGCGACGGTCACCAGCGTCGCACGCGATGACCTCCCCGACACCGGGGCCTGGCTCAACGCCGAGACGGTGCGGCGCATCCACGCCCTGAACCCGAACACGGGCGTCGAACTCCTCGCGAACGAGCACAACGCCGACCCGGCGTTCCTCGGGCAGATCTTCGATGCGCGGCCGGAGGTCTTCGCGCACAACGTCGAGACGGTACCTCGCATCTTCAAGCGCATCCGTCCGGCGTTCCGCTACGAGCGCTCGCTGAACGTGCTCACACAGGCCCGCGACGCGGGACTCATCACCAAGTCGAACCTCATCCTCGGCATGGGCGAGGAGCCGGAGGAGGTCGTGCAGGCGCTGAACGACCTGCACGACGCAGGGTGCGACATCATCACCATCACGCAGTATCTGCGACCCTCACCGCGACACCTGCCGGTGTCGCGGTGGGTGAAGCCGGCCGAGTTCGTCGAGTTCAAGGAGGAGGCCGAGCGGATCGGGTTCCTCGGCGTGCTCGCAGGTCCCCTGGTGCGCTCGTCGTACCGTGCGGGTCGCCTGTGGGCGCAGTCGATGACGTCGAAGGGACGCGAGATCCCCGCGCATCTGGCTCACATCGCCGCCAGCGCCGACCTCGGCTTCGCGCAGGCCGTCTGAGCGGCGGTTCCTTCGTCTCAGTCGGCGCTCATCACGGACTGCACGCGGCCGTCCGATCCGAGATTGACGAGCAGCACGTCGTCGGTGGTTCCCGCGTCGAGTGCGTACTCCAGCACCGCGAACGGCTCTGAACCCCCGTGCTCGTCGGCCAGCAACGTCATGCTCATCAGCCGGAGCGAGCGGATGATGTCGACCGCCGCATCTCCGCTGACGTCGACGAGGACCTCCTCGAGCTCATCCCCGTACGCCTCCTGCTGCTGCAGGATGTACTCGGTCACTTCGCTCGTGCGATCGTCGACCTCCGCGAGCATGCCGCGTCGGGCCGTCGCATCGACGTTCTCGAGCCCGGCGATCAGGCCGGCGGCGATGTCGAGCGCCTCGACCGAGACGTCGTCCTGATCGGGCGCCGTGAGATCGACCGTGACGCTCTGGTCGCCGAGCTCCACGGTCTCCGACCAGAAGATCGAGCCATCCGGCCCGGAGGACAGGAGCCCGAAGTAGTCGTGTTCGATCGCCATAACGCTATAAAACCAGCCTCACGCTCACCGCGATAGCCCTGTCAACCGACCATCGACTGCACGAAGACGTGCGGAGTGAATCCGGTCAGGTCGTCGATGCCCTCACCCTGCCCGAGGAGCTTCACAGGGATGCCTGTGCGCTCCTGCACTGCCAGCACGAAGCCGCCCTTGGCCGAGCCGTCGAGCTTCGTCAGCACGAGGCCGGTCACCCCGGCATGCTGCAGGAACGCTTCGGCCTGCATGACGCCGTTCTGACCTGTCGTCGCGTCGAGCACGAGCAGTACCTCGCTGATGGGCGCCTGCTTCTCGATGACGCGACGGATCTTGCCGAGCTCGTCCATGAGCCCGCCCTTCGTGTGCAGGCGCCCTGCGGTGTCGATGATCGCGATCTCGATGCCCTCGCGCTGCGCATACTCGATGGTCTGGAAGGCGACGGATGCCGGGTCCTGGCCCTCCTGCTGGGGGCGGACGATCGCCGCGCCGCCGCGCTGAGCCCAGGTGGCGAGCTGGTCGACGGCGGCCGCGCGGAAGGTGTCGGCGGCGCCGACGACGACGCTGCGCTGGTACCCGCGCAGGAACTTCGTGAACTTGCCGATCGTGGTGGTCTTGCCGACGCCGTTGACGCCGACCACGAGCACGACGGCCGGACGCTCGGTGAGCTTCAGGGTCGTGTCGAACTTCGCGAAGTGCTCCTCGAGCGTCTCGCGAAGCATCCGCTGCAGGTCCTTCGGATCCGTGGTGCGGAAGCGTTCGACCTTCTCACGCAGCTCGTCGATCACACGCTCTGTGATGTCCGGACCGAAGTCCGCGGTGAGCAGCGCGGTCTCGAGGTCGTCCCACGTCGTCTCATCGATCGTGGGCTTGACGAACATGCCGCGCAGCGCGCGACCGAGGGACCAGGACTTCTCCGCCATGACTCCAGCCTACGGGTAGCCCGCCCGCGTTCCGCTGCTCAGCCGGCGGAGGCGCGATCGCCGACGCGTTGGCCGACCACGGCGGAGACACCGTCCTGACGCATCGAGACGCCGTAGAGCGCATCGGCGATCTCCATCGTGCGCTTCTGGTGGGTGATGATCAGCAGCTGCGAGCTCTCGCGCAGCTGCTCGAACACCGCGAGCAGCCTGCCGAGGTTCGCATCGTCGAGCGCCGCCTCCACCTCGTCGAGGATGTAGAACGGACTCGGACGGGCCTTGAAGATCGCGACGAGCAGCGCGACAGCCGCGAGCGAACGCTCGCCACCGGAGAGCAGCGACAGTCTCTCGATCTTCTTGCCGACCGGGCGCACCGACACCTCGATCCCCGTCGTGAGCATGTTCTCGGGATCCGTGAGCGAGATGCTGCCCGAGCCGCCGGGGAAAAGGACGGGGAAGACCTCACCGAACGCCTCTTTGGTGTCGGCGAAGGCGCTCGCGAAGATCGTCTGCATCCGTTCGTCGAGGTCGGCGATGATCGTCAGCAGATCCTGTCTGGTCTGCGTGAGGTCGGCCAGCTGTTCTGTGAGGAATGCGTGCCGCTGTTCGAGTGCGGCGAACTCCTCCAGCGCCAGCGGATTGACCCGACCGAGTTGCGCGAGCTTGCGCTCGGCCTCGGCCAGTCGCCGCTGTTGCACCCTCCGGTCGAACGGGATGCCGGCCTCGTCGTCGTCGGCGGACTCCGCACCCGAGTCCGGCGGGATGAGCTGGTCCGGTCCGTACTCGGCGACGAGGGTGTCCTCGTCGAGCGCGAGTTCGGATGCGACACGTTCCAACAGTCCATGCAGGTGCAGCTTCTTCTCGTGGATCTGCAGTTCCAGACCGTGCACGCTCTCAGTCAGGCCGGCCAGCCGCTCACGCAGTCCCGACTCCTGACGGCGGAGCGCGGTGAGCTCCTCATTCTGTGCCGAGCGTGCGGCCTCGGCCTCGGCCAGCGCCACGCGCGCCTCGGTCACCGACCTGTCGATCGAGTCGAGGATGCGCGGGAGCTCCTCCGCCACACCGGATGCCGTCTCCCGCTGCGCCCGCCGGATCACCGCGCGACGTGCCGCTTCGGCCGCGGCCGTCTTCTCCTGCTCACGTTGACGTTCGAGAGCCGCGACTCTGGACTGTCCGGAACGGATGCGTTCGCGCAGCGTCTCGATCTCGAGCCTTGCTCGCATCTCCCCCTCGCGCGCGGCCTCGAGCGCCTCCAGCAGCTCGTCCCGCGCCGAGGCGTCCAGAACGGGCCGCGGCTCAGCGACCGCACGATCCAGCGCGGCGCGAGCCGATTCCGCCTGCGTCTCCGCGTCGGCGACAGCCGCCTGCGCCTGCGCGAGCCCGGTCTGCAGACGCTCGCACTCGGCGACCGCCGATTCGTGACGCACCGTGATCCGGTTCACCTGCTCCGCGTGGCTCGCCAGCGCCGCGTCGTACTCGCGGAGCGCGCGGAGCGCGTCCTTCGTGCGCCGACGGGTGAGCTCGACCTGATCGTCCGCCTCGATCCGCGCCTCGCGCAGCGAGTCGACGACGACCCGAATCTCCTCCAGCCGCTCGCTCGCCGCATCCCTCTCGGCCGCCAGCTCGAGGCGTGAGCGCTCACCTCCCGAACCCGTGCGCAGGGTCTGCGCCGTGACGACATCACCGCCGAGCGTCACGATCGTGGTCGTCGTGTCCTGTCGCTCGTCGAACAGCGCGCGTGCTCGCTCCGCTGCGGCCAGATCCTCGGCGATCACCACGTGCGAAAGGATGCCGAGCACTCCCGCCGGCGCGGTCACCGTTTCCGTCGCCGCAGTCAGACCCTCCACCGGCGCCGTCTCGACGGCAGGGAGACCGGGGTCGGCGACCACCACATCGACGACGCCGCGCCGATGCGACGCAGCGTCGTCCGCGACAGCGAACGCGTCTGCGGCGCCATCCACCAGCACGCCTTCGGCGAGTGGGCCGAGAACGGCGGCGATCGCAGCCTCGAACCCTGAGCGCACCTGCACGGAGTCTCCGACGAGACCGCGGATGCCGGGCCCACCGGCCTTCACGATCTCAGCCGCTCCTCCGGAGAGCGAGAGGGCGCTGCTGAGCGCCGAGGCCTTCGCCGTGAGCGCATCGACCTCGCGCTCTGCCGCATGCAGGCGGTCGCGCAGTGAATCGCGCTCGGCCTCTGCCGCGCTGAAGGCACGCTGGGCGCTCTCGTACTCGGCGGAGTACTCGGCTGCCGTCCCCTCCGGCGCCTCGGCCACGTCGATCGATTCGAGCGCCTCCGCGGCCTCCCGT
Organism: Microbacterium sp. ZW T5_45; assembly: GCF_044987415.1. NCBI lineage: Bacteria > Bacillati > Actinomycetota > Actinomycetes > Micrococcales > Microbacteriaceae > Microbacterium > Microbacterium sp. ZW T5_45. The sequence goes on from NZ_JBJDRJ010000011.1 coordinate 72,480, forward strand.
CGTCGGCTCTCGGCCGCCTCCAGCGCGTTCTCCTGCCGCAGCACGGCACCTCGCACCGCCGCGAGAGTCGACGCCGCGGCATCCGCTGTGCCGCGCAGCGAGGTGAGGCGCATGTCGTACTCCGAGACGAGCGCGCTCTGCTCGGCGATGTCGACGTCGAGGGTGTCGAGCTCCGCACGGGCGTTGACGACCGCACGGTTCGCCGCAGCGGCAGCATCCTGTGCGGCCCCGAGTCCGGCCGAGAGCTCTTCGACGTCGTCCTTCGCCTCGTCGATGACCGCCTGGGCGACGGTCACGGCGGCTATCGCGGCGTCGTCCTCGTCCGAGCCGAGCAGCGCGAGCCGCTGATTCGCGAGCGTATAGAGACCGCGCATCCGCTCCTGCACCTGCTCGAGACCGAAGGCGACGCTGCGGGCCTGGTCGACGGCGACGGAGTTCTGCTCCTGTTCCAGGCGCGCGATGCCGGCACGCACGCCCTCGGCCTGGTCGGTGAGGACGAGTCGCTCGGTGTGCCGCTCCTGCTCGGTTCGTGTGTGGTCGGCCAGCGCCGCGCGCAGCGCGACGACGTCGTCAGCGAAGATCCTCGCCTTCGCATCACGCACCACCGCAGCGATCGTCTGCGCCTCGCGGGCGATCTCGGCCTGACGCCCGAGCGGCTTGAGCTGACGGCGGATCTCACCGGCGAGATCGCTCAGACGGGTGAGATTCGTCTCCATCGCGCTGAGCTTGCGCAGCGTCTTCTCCTTGCGGCGACGATGCTTGAGGATGCCGGCCGCCTCCTCGATGAAACCGCGCCGGTCCTCGGGCGAAGCCTGCAGCACGGTGTCCAGCCGCCCCTGCCCGACGATCACGTGCATCTCGCGCCCGAGCCCGGAGTCGCTCAAGAGCTCCTGCACGTCGAGCAGTCTGCAGCTCTCGCCATTGATCGCGTACTCGCTCGATCCGTTGCGGAACAGGGTGCGGCTGATCGTCACCTCGGCGTACTCGATCGGCAGTGCTCCGTCGGCGTTGTCGATGGTCAACTGCACCTCGGCACGTCCGAGCGGTCCGCGCGTCGACGTGCCGGCGAAGATGACGTCCTCCATCTTGCCGCCGCGGAGCGTCTTCACACCCTGCTCCCCCATGACCCAGGCGAGAGCGTCGACGACGTTCGACTTGCCCGAGCCGTTCGGCCCGACGATGCAGGTCACGCCCGGCTCGAAGACGAAGCTCGTCGGCTGGGCGAACGACTTGAACCCCTTGAGCGTCAGGCTCTTCAGATGCATGGCCGCACCGCTCGTCGGAGAAGGATCATCCCCCTTACGCTACCGGAATCACGCGGATCCACCCGGATCCCGCGCCATCGCCGAACGAAACCGGATCCCGCGCGACACGCCGCGACACGCCCGGGTTCTTGACGACGTCCGCCGGCCTTCGCTACGGTTGCCCACGGATCGACGGACGAAAGGAGGTTACCGATGATGATTCAGCTCAACGCACAGGCCACTGGCCTCGCCGCGCGTGTTCACTCCGCGCCGCACTCTGCGTTCTCGGTGACCGCCGACGTCGTGTTCCGCACGCTCGCGTAGAACCGCAGTCCGCCAGCACTCCCTCGGTGACGGTCGTCATCGACGCGTCTTCCTGACGCCTCCTGCCGGGCGCAGCCCCTTCTGCTGCCGCCTGAGCCCGGGCCTCGCGCATCCGCCGGCCCTTCTGTCTCGCCCGCCATGGCCGCTTCACGGCTGCGGGCATCCCTGTCGAAGGACACCTCGTGAACACCACGCTGTACCGCAGCACCATCCACCCGCCCGATACCGACGACCGCACGGTCATCCACCTCCCCGCCGCCGACGAGCTGCGCACGCTCTCGTGGGCGGACCGCCTCTCCCTCGTGCTTGCCGTCCGGCTCGTCGAGCGGACAAGGCGACCGAAGCGCGAACGGCGCAGTCGGGCTCTGACCACTGACCGGGGCGTCCTGGTCCGCGACCGGCAGCTCTCGGCGCGCGAGGCCCAGGCGCTCCTGTCGTACGACCTGCACCGTCAGCTTCGCTGAACCGAGGAGAACGCCATGCCCGTCACCCTCACCGACACCACATCGCTGCATCCGCTCGCGCTCCCGGCGCGGGCGGATGCCGCCGACGCCGGACCGTTCCTCGAGTACGCCGGCGTCCGCAACGAGAGCCTCCGTGACATCGCCGGTCGCGACGACGATGTGCTCGAGCCGCGAGATCTGCTGCCGATCCTGCGCTCGAACGAGCACTCCACACGACGGCAGTGGATCATCCGTGAGCAGGGCGATCCGATCGGCATCGCCCTGCTCAACACGATCGAGGACGGCGAGGCGACCTCAGGGGTCGTGAGCATCAATCTGCTGCGACCCGTCTGGGGGCGCGGAATCGGCTCGGCCGTGCTCGCACACGTCGAACAACGGGCGCGCGAGAGGGGTCTCACCCGTCTGCCGGTCTGGAACCCGCACAGCGGCGCCGACCTCGAGAGGATTCCCGCTCCGACCGGGTTCGGCGCCGTGCCCGCCGATGCCGGTGCCCGGTTCCTCCGCGCCCACGGCTTCTCCTTGGAGCAGGTGATCCGTGTGAGCGGGCTTCAACTCGACGATCGACGCGTGCCCGAGATCGACCGGCTCCGCCGCAGTGCGACAGACCGCTCCGAGGGCTATCGGGTCGTGTCGTGGCTGCTCCCGACACCCGATGCCTTCGTCGAAGGCTACGCGCGGATGAAGCAGCGCATGTCCACGGACGCCCCCGGTGCGGACATGGACATGCCGGAGGAGATCTGGGATGCCGAGCGTCTGGCCCACCATGATCGACGACACCTCGACCGGGGGCGCACGGTGCTGGTCACCGCGGCGCAACACGTCGACAGCGGCGAGCTGTGCGCCTTCACCGAGTTGTCCATCGACGCCACCGCCGGCGCCATCACGCACCAGGAGGACACCCTCGTCATCGCCGCTCATCGCGGTCATCGCCTCGGCATGCTGATCAAGACCTCCGCTCTCCTCGCCTGGCGCGAGCGCAGACCGGACTCGGCATCCGTCATCACCTACAACGCCGAGGAGAACCGCCCCATGCTCTCCATCAACGAAGAACTCGGTTTCGTCCCCGTCGCCTACGAAGGCGCATGGAAGAAGGTCCTGTCATGAGCGACATCATCCTCACCCCCCTCATCGTGCCCGCGACGCTCGACGCCGACGACGCCGGCGACTTCCACGCGCTCGGAGCCCTGAGCAGACAGATCTGCGACGAACACGTCGGCCTCCCCGACCTCGCCCCCTCGGCGGCGGAGATGCTGCCGGGCTGGCAGGACCACACCGATTCCCTCGACATCGGCGTCGTCGCGAGGATCGAGGGCGAGGTGGCGGGCATCGCGACCATGTCGTATGCACAGGAAGCCGGCGCGGACACCGCCGAGTTCGACGTCCTCGTCCCCCGCGCATACGAAGGACGAGGAATCGAGCAGCTGCTCCTGAGAGCCGCCGAAGCGGATGCCGCCGCTCGCGGCCGCCACACGCTCCAGCTCTGGACTCTGCATCGGCCGACCGAGGCCGTGCACATGCTGACGCCGCGGACCGGGCGGGGCCGGATCCCCTCGACGACCCTGTCGGATGCTGTGCAGGCGGAGGGCTACACGCTCGAGCAGGTCGAGCGGAACAGCGAACTCGACCTGCGGAGCGACCCGGTGCGCATCGAACGGTCACTCGCGGAGGCCCAGCGGCACGCAGGCTCCGACTACCGGATCCACGCGTGGAATCTGCCGACACCGGCGGAGCTGCGAGACGGGTACGCGGCCGTGCTCGCGCGGCTGTCGACGGATGCGCCGAGCGGCGACATGGAATTCGTCGCCGAGAAGTGGGACGCCGATCGGGTCATCCGCCGCGACGCCCGCCTCACCGGAGCAGGACAGCTCGTCTCGGTCGTCGCGGTGGAGCATGTGCCGACCGGCGAGATCGTCGCCTACAACGAGCTCCTCATCGCGAGCGACCGCTCTGCGACCACGCACCAGTTCGGCACGCTCGTCGCGGCGCACCACCGTGGTCACCGGCTCGGCACGATCGTGAAATGCGCCAACCTCCTGCGCTGGCGTGATCTCGTACCGGAGTCACCGGCGGTCTCGACGTTCAACGCCGAGGAGAACCGGCCGATGCTGGACATCAACGAGTCGATAGGTTTCGTCCCGGTGTCCTACGCCGGAGCGTGGCAGAAGAAGGTCCGATGATCATCCCCCAGATGTACGGGTTTACGACCGCCGGGCGATGACCCATGAGGGTGCGTCCGGCGAAGCTGAGGAGATGAACAGCACAGTCCTCGACGCACACGCTCTCACGAAGTCGTTCGGCTCGACACACGCACTCCTCGGTGTCGATCTCGCCGTCCATCGCGGCGAATCCGTCGCGGTGATGGGGGCGTCCGGGTCGGGGAAGACCACGCTGCTGCACGTGCTCGCCGGCATCGTCCGGCCGGACGCGGGCAGCGTGACCTTCCATCCGGCATCCGGAGCAGCCATCGACGTCGCCGGTCTCGGGGAGACCGCGCGTTCGCGGTTGAGGAGGGAGCGCTTCGGTTTCGTGTTCCAGCAGGGTCTGCTGATCCCTGAACTCACCGCCGTCGAGAACGTCGCGCTCGCCGCGATGATCAACGGCACCCCGAAGGCGGATGCCGTCACCCACGCGGCATCATGGCTCGCTGCGCTGGGCCTGGCGGGCATGGAGGAGCGCAGGATCGGCGAGCTCTCGGGCGGCCAGGCCCAGCGGGTGGCGATCGCCCGGGCACAGGTCACCGGGGCTGAGCTCGTCTTCGCCGACGAACCGACCGGAGCCCTCGACTCCCAGACCTCCCACGAGGTCATGGATGCGCTGCTCTGGTCGACGACCGGTCAGGGCCGGACGCTCATCGTGGTCACGCACGATCCGCAGGTCGCGGCTCGATGCGGGCGGGTCGTGCAGGTGCGCGACGGGCGCGTCGTGCCGACGGAGGTGGCGGCATGAACCTCCGCACCCTGGCGCTCCTGCTGCGACCGGGTCGCGCCGATCGCGCGATCATCGCGCTCCCCGTCGCAGCGTTCACGATCGTCACCGCTCTGGTCCTGATCGTCGTCGGCGGAGCGCAATCGTTCTGGACGTGGAGCGACGACACCGCTCCGCTCTACCAGGCGCTCGCGGCGATCGCGCTCGCGCTGCTCCTGGTTCCCCTCGCGAGTCTCGGCGGCGCCGCCGCACGACTCTCCGCGCGCCGACGGGACGAGAGGCTGTCGACTCTGCGGCTGCTCGGCGTGTCCCCGGCCGGCGTCGGCCTCGTGACCGTGATCGAATCCGCTGTTCTCGCTGCGATCGGCACGCTTGCGGGCACCGCGACGTATCTGGCTGTCGCCCCGCTGGTCGGCCTGATCCCGTTCCGAGGCGAAGCGCTGGGGCTCGACGGCGTTCTCCTCTCCCCCGCGCTCATCGCCGCCGTCGTCGGTGGCGTACTCGCGGTCGCCGTGGGCAGCGCCGTCCTCGGCCTGCGCCGCGTGGTCATCTCACCCCTCGGCGTGCGGATGCGCAGCACCGCGTCCTCCGTGCACTGGGTGCGCATCGTCATCGGAGTCGTGGTGATCGGTGCCGCCTACCTGTTGATCCAGCTCATCCCGCAGATCGCCGGACTCGTCACCACGATCGTCGTGCTGGCGCTGCTCTTCGGCGCCGCGATCGGCGTGCTGAACTTCGTCGGCCCCTGGGCTCTGGCGGTGTCGGCGCGGCGGCGACTGCGCCGAGCTCAGACGCCGGAGCGGATGCTGTCCGCACGACTCGTCCTCGACGCGCCGAAAGCGGCATGGCGCCAGGTCGGCGGTGTCGCGATGGCGAGCTTCATGGCCGTCTTCGCCGGCACCGGCGTCTCGCTCATGAACACGCTGGGCGCTGCCGAACCGGGTTCGGTCGACGCGATGATCCCGCAGGACATGCGCACCGGTCTCGTCATCACACTGGTGGCCACGTTCCTCATGGTCGCGGCATCCGTCGGTGTGAACCAGGCGTCCGCGATCCTCGATCAGCGCGAACTGCACCGCAGTCTGCACTATCTCGGCGTTCCCGTGGAGACGGTGGACAGCGCTCGCCGCCAGGCGATCATGTCGCCGCTGCTGCTCACCTCGCTCGGCTCCGCCCTGTGCGCGGCTGTGCTCGTGTTCCCGCTGCTGGGCATCGCGCTCATCGTCTCGCCCGACTCGCTCCTCACGATCGTTCTGGTGGTCGGCGCCGGCATCGGCACGGTCTGGCTGAGCACGAAGGTCACCGGTCCCCTGTTGGAGTCGTCGTTCCGCGCCGCGTGATCGCGCGGGACGGCGGTAGTGTTCACTCGAGGAGCACACCGCGTCCCGCGCGGTGAGGAGGAGGATCCGATGAGCGCCGTGGTCGATTTCGTCAAGGTCTCGACGGTCGGGGTGGAGTCGTCGCCGGTCGCCGAGGCCCTCGCCGGTCTTCGCGCGAACGAGGCACGCTACATCAGCAACAAGTACGGCATCGACTTCGCCGTGAGCACACCGGAAGAGGATCCGGACGCGCTGCGGTGGATCACGGGTGTCCTGCAGGAGGAGCGTGGAATCGTCATCGCGAGTCCCGCGCTCCAGGTGACGGCCTTCGAGGCCGACGGCATCCGCTTCGCCTATGTGTTCTACGAATCCGGTCTGTCGATCAACGTGATGTACACGATCGCCGAGGGCGGCAAGCGCGCGGTCGGATTCAAGCTCGCTCTGGGCATGGACATCCCCGAGGAGCTGTCGACCTTCACGTTCGCCCGTCAGCGTTCGAAGCTGGCCGGAGAGATCCGCGGCTCGTACTTCGTGATCAAGGGCGAGCACTGAACCAGCGGTCAGGATCACGACGGTAGGTCTCTGCCTACGGCAGCGGGAAGGTATCGGAGATCAGGCGGCATACCGCGAAGGAGACGCCGTTCACCTCGCGATATCCGATCGTCGGGGTGAACGTGCCCAGGAACTGGTAGCCCGTCCGCCCCGTCGCGTCCCGCGTGCGGACGAACGTGATGCGGGTGCCCGCGTCCCACGGGCTCGCATCTCCCGTCTCGATGGCCGACGGGTCACGATCCACGAACGCTGACCGCCTGCTTCTCTCCTCGGCAGGCAGGGCATACGACCATGGCGGCCCGGACGTCGCGTCTGCCTGCCCGAGGAGCACCGTCTCGCCTTCGACGAGGATCCAGTTCAGATACCCGGCGGTGTTCGTCGTCCGGAACAGTCCGTCTCGATCGAGTTTTGCAAGAGTCGGGCACCAGACCACATATCGTGGATCGGCGAGCTCGAAGTTCGACCGGAAGCTGTTGAACTTCGTGCCGGTGCCGTCTCCCACCCCGAAGAGTTCTCGGATCTCGCCGTTGTGAGCGAAGACGAAGCCGTCGCCCGCCCGGAGTTCGCCAGCCTCTCGAGCAAGCTTCCAGTCCGGCGTCTCGCTCCGCCAGCGCACCGAGCCGGTGCGTGACCACTCGAAGGCGCCGCTCTCGACCTGGGCTTTGCGTTCACGGATCCGCTGGACGACGTGATCGATCTGGTCCATGACAGCGTCGGGCGACAATGCCACGCCCTCGGCGTCCTTCTCGACACGCACACGCAGTTCTTCATAGTCCGGGATCGCACGCTCGATGTCCGCGGTACGAGCAGCGTCGTCGTCCACCGATCGCGGGGCGCCGTGCTGAGCTTCGTCGCATTCCACGCCCAGGCGCAGAGCGGGGAAGTAGAGGTCGATCAACGCTCGCTCCGACGTCTCGCCTGTCGCCTTCTCCTGCCGAAGATCGACGAGGGCCATACCGCGGTGCTGAACCCTCCGGTTCACGTACTGCTGGGTGACGGGGCGAAGTGTGTCGTCTGCGAGCGCATTCCAGATCGCGTTGACGACGAAGTTCTCGTACTTCTTGCCCGCTGTGCGCTTCGACAGCGTCGCCACCAGATACTCGAAGTTCGCGCGGGTCGCACTGCGCAATCCGCCCGCTGGCGACGGCGATGTCGGCTTCTGATCCCCCATGCCGTCGAGCCTACCCAGCTGCGCGCCGGTACCCCCGCTGCCATGAGCACCCGTGTTCAGCCCCTACACGACCCCGGGTCGTTCGACGTCGACACTGTGCTCCCGCTCGATAGGTGAGACGATCAGCGCCGCCGCTGGCACCTCGGACAGTAGTGCGAACCGCGATTCATGAAGCTCTCGCGCACGATCGCTGTCCCGCAGCGAGGGCATGCCTTGCCGTGCCGACCGTAGGCGTTCAGCGAGTGCGCGAAGTACCCCGCCTGTCCGTTCACGTTCACGTACTGCGCGTCGAAGCTCGTGCCTCCCTCGGCGAGAGCCTTCGCGAGCACCGCGCGGATCTCTGCGAGCAGCCGACGCACCGCCTGGGTCGACAGTGCGGAGGCGGCGGTCTCGGGATGGATGCGTGCCGCCCACAGCGACTCGTCGGCGTAGATGTTGCCGACGCCGCTGATGACGCCCTGGTCGAGGAGAACCCGCTTGATGCCGCTCGATCGACGCGCCAGCGCCGCCCGGAAGGCCGCGTCATCGAACAGCGGATCGATCGGGTCGCGGGCGATGTGCACGACCTGGGAGGGCACCCGGGTCGGGCCGTCGTCGATCAGCGGGTCCACGGCGAGAGAGCCGAACGTGCGCTGATCGGCGAACACCACGGCGAGCTCCCCGTGGGTCGGATGCTCCAGGAACAGGCGGATGCGCTCGTGCCGTTCCTGCTCGGCATCCGTCCTCCGCAGCAGCATCTGCCCACTCATACCGAGATGGGCGATGAGCGCCTCGTCACCGCCCTCCAACGGAAGCCAGAGGAACTTGCCGCGACGCTCCGCGTCGACGATCGCTCGCCCCTCGAGACGTGCGACGAAGTCCGCCGCGCCATCGGAGTGCCGCGTGAGCGCACGTTCATCGAGAACGCTGATGGCCGAGATCCGGGACCCGATCGCCGCCGGTGCGAGACCGGCGCGGACGACCTCGACCTCGGGAAGCTCAGGCACGCTCGTTGAGCGTGCGCCAGGCGTTGAGCGCGGCAGCCATCTCGGCGGTCTTCTTGCTCGTGCCGTTCCCGGTCGCGCGGTAGTCGCCGACGACGACGGTCGCGACGAAACGGCGATCATGATCCGGGCCGCTCGCCTCGATCGAGTACGTGGGCGCCGACGCGCCGCTGCGCGCCGCGAGCTCCTGCAGGCTCGTCTTCGGATCCATCGCCGCGCCATATCGTTCGGGATCGGCCAGCAACGGCTCGGTCAGACGGAGCACGAGGTCTGTCGCGTCATCGGGACCCGCCGAGAGATAGGTCGCGCCGATCACGGCTTCCATGGTGTCGGCGAGGATCGAGTCCTTGTCACGACCACCCGTCTGTTCCTCGCCGCGGCCCAGCAGCACGTGCTCGCCGAGGCCGATGCCTCGGGCGACCTCGGCCAGGGCGACGGTCGACACCACGCTCGCCCGGCGCTTCGCCAGCGACCCCTCATCCAGCTCGGGATGAGTGGTGAACAGCATCACCGTGACGGCCTGGCCCAACACGGAGTCACCGAGGAACTCGAGGCGCTCGTTGTGCGGGATGCCGCCGTGCTCGTACGCGTAGGAACGGTGCGTCAACGCCAACTCGAGAAGCTCCGCGTCGATATCGACGCGGAGCTTCTCGAGAAGAGACTGCGGCTCGTCAGGAGCCTCCATCGCAGACGTGATGAGCGAACTCAGACGTCGGCGACCTTGCGGCCCTTGTACTCCAGGAAGAGCTCGGTGCCCTGCGAGTCGGTGACGACCTTCGCCTGGTGGGGACGGCTGTAGACGACCTTGCCGTTCTCGATGGTCTTGACCAGCGCGGGAGCCTCGGCCTTCCACTGCGCGCGGCGCGAGCGGGTGTTCGAACGGGAGACCTTGCGCTTCGGGGGGTTACCAGCCATGACTAGCTCTCTTCTTTCTCGGCGGCGCGGCGCTCTGCCGTGCCGTCTTGGTCTGTGATCTGCTGGAGCGCGCTCCACCGAGGATCGATGGGAGCCGCCTGCTCCGTGTCGGTGCTCTCGGTCAGCTTCTCGCCTGTGACCGGGTCGAGCCCGAGGCAATCCGGCTGACACACCGGCTGAAAAGGAAGCGACAACACGGCCGCATCCCTGACAAGAATTTCAAGATCCACGTGGTCGTCTTGAACTTCGAAGTCACCTTCCTCACCAGGATACGCGAAAAGCTCCTGGAATTCGACTTCGACAGGCCGAGCGATGTCGGTGAGGCAGCGGCCGCAGACGCCGCTGTACTCGCCGTCGGCCGTACCCGAGACGAGGATGCCCTCGTGGACGGACTCCAACCGGACGTCGAGATCGAGCTGGGAACCCTGCGCGAGCGACACGATGCCCTCGCCCCACTGCGCAGGGAGGGCGACGGTGAATTCGTGCTCGCGCATCTCGCCCGGTCGTCGGACGATGTCTCGAACGGGCAGGACGAAAGGACTGTTCAGACGGGGACGCACCCCGCAATGCTACCCGCTCGCGCCGCGACGGGCGCCGATCAGAGGCCGCGGGCGCCGGTGTCGAGGAACGACGCGACGGCGGGCGGGACGAACGGCGACACATCGCCCCCGAGGCCGGCGACCTGGCGCACCAGCGAGCTCGAGACCAGCGCGTGTGCAGGGTCGGGAAGGAGGAAGACCGTCTCGATATCGGCGAGGTGACGGTTCACGATCGCCATCGGCGACTCGTACGCCACGTCGATCTGCGAGCGGATGCCCTTCACGAGCACACCGGCGTTCACATCGCGCGCATAGTCCACGAGCAACCCCATGCTCCAGGAGCCGATGACGATGTTGCCGGCCATGCCGTCCTCGGCGATCGACTGCTCGAGCAGGGCCAGACGCTGCGCGATCGGCAGCATCGCCTCTTTGCCGGGGTTGTGCACGACGAGCACGTGCAGTTCGTCGTAGAGCTTCGCCGCGCGGCGGATGACGTCGAGATGACCCAGAGTGGGCGGATCGAAGGAGCCCGGTACCACGGCGATCCTGCTGCTCACAACTGCTCCTGTTCCCCTCGATACACCGAACGCCTCCAGCCTAGGCCACGTCAGTTCTTGGCCAGCGCTGCGCGGTCGTCATCCGACACACGACGCTCGATCGCCTCGCGCAGGCCCGGATGGGCGGTGAGATCGGGATCGGTCGCGAGGATCACCTCGGCGAGTTCCCTGGCACGGACGATGAGCTTGGAGTCCTTCACCACACGCAGCAGTTTGAGCGAGGAGCGGACCCCGGCCTGCGCCGCCCCCAGCACGTCCCCCTCGCCACGGAGTTCGAGATCGACTTCGGCCAGGGCGAATCCGTCGAGAGTCGCGGCGACGGCGTCGACGCGCTCGCGCGCCAGAGACTCGGCTTCCGCCTCGGTGACGAGCAGGCAGAGGCCCGGCACGCCGCCTCGGCCCACGCGTCCGCGCAACTGGTGCAGCTGCGACACGCCGAATCGATCGGCATCGAGCACGATCATGGTCGACGCGTTCGGTACGTCGACGCCGACCTCGATCACGGTCGTCGCCAACAGCAGATCGATCTCGCCGCGCGCGAAGGACTGCATCACGGCATCCTTCTCGTCCGAGGGCATCTTGCCGTGCAGCACGGCGCGCCGCGTCGTGCCCAGCGTCGGGTGCGTGGACAGCGCCTCGTCGAGCTGGACGACGCCCCAACGGGGACCGCTCGTGCCCTCGGGAGCGAGCAGAGCGCCCGCTTCGGCCGTTTTCTTCGTGGTGTCGATCGCGGCGCACACGGCGAAGACCTGGCGTCCCTGAGCGATCTCCTCCGCGGCGCGTTCCCAGACCCGCCCCCACCAGGCCGGATGCTCGGCGAGCGGAGCGACGAACGACTGGATGCCGGCGCGGCCTGCGGGCATGGTGCGGATCACGGAGGTGTCGAGATCTCCGAAGACCGTCATCGCGACGGTGCGAGGGATCGGAGTCGCGGTGAGCACGAGGGCGTGCGGGCTCGATCCCTTCGCACGCAGAGCCTCGCGCTGCTCGACACCGAAGCGGTGCTGCTCATCGACCACGACGAGCCCGAGGTCGGCGAACGTGGTCTTCTCACCCAGGAGGGCATGCGTGCCGACGACGATCAGCGCCTGGCCCGAAGCGACGCGGAGCGCGGCCTTTCGACGCTCGGCCGCGGGCATCTGCCCGGTGAGAAGCGTCGGCATGAGCAGAGGTGAGAGCTCGGGACCGAGCATCTTCGCGATCGAACGCAGATGTTGTCCGGCGAGCACCTCGGTCGGTGCGATGAGCGCCGCCTGTCCTCCGGACTCCGCCACCTGCAGCATGGCGCGGAGCGCGACGAGAGTCTTTCCCGAACCGACCTCGCCCTGGACGAGACGGTTCATCGGCCACGCGCCCACGAGGTCCTTCGCGACCTGCTCGCCCACCGTCTGCTGGTCGGGGGTGAGCGTGTACGGCAGCGCCGCATCGAACCGCTCGAGCAGACCACCGGGCACCGCGGGACGCGGGGTCGCCGCCAACGCCCTGACCGCGTCGCGCTGCTGCAGCAGTGCGGTCTGCAGAGTCAACGCCTCGTGCATGCGCAACGTGCGCACAGCGGGGTCGATGTCGTTGCGGGTCTTCGGGCGATGGACCTGCTCGAGGGCCTCTCTCGCCGTCAGCAACTCCTCGCGCCGGCGCACCGCTTCGGGAAGCGGCTCGGGGATGTCGTCGAGATCATCGAGCACCCGGCCGACGAACCTGGCGATCTGCCAGGTCTGCAGGCTCGCGGTCGCCGGGTAGATCGGGATGAGTTCCGCCGCCATCGCATCCGCGTGCCGGCGTGCCGAGTCCTCGTCGTCGAACAACTCGTACTCGGGGTGCGCGAACTGCGTCACGCCGTTGAACTCCCCGACCTTGCCGGAGAACACCCCTCGGCGGCCGACCGCGAGCTCCTCCGAGCGCCATTTCGCCGCACCGAGGTTCTTGGCGAAGAAGGTCAGCGACATCTTGCCGATGCCGTCGCCGATGATCACGTCGACCATCGCCCCCTTGCGATTGCGCATCGCGCGGGCGGATGACGACAGGACCTCCGCCACGATGGTCACGGTCTCGCCGAGCGGCAGCTCTCGGATGGGCGTGAGTTCTGCGGGGTCCGCATAGCGACGCGGATAGTGCGAGAGCAGATCGCCGACGGACTGCATGCCGAACGCGCGATGGAGGGTCTTGGCCGGGGCAGCCCCCAGCGCCTCATCGAGCGATGCATCCAGCGTGAGCGACATGGTTCGAGTCTAGGGACGGCAGCGGACACGACCGGCACTATCGTGAACGGGTGACCAGGATCATCGCAGGACGCGCGCGCGGCGCACGACTCGACGTACCGGGGGCGGGCACCCGCCCCACGAGCGACCGCGTCCGCGAATCGCTCTTCGGCGCGTTGGAGTCCTTCGATGCGATCGAGGGGGCGCGGGTCCTCGACCTGTACGCAGGCTCCGGAGCACTCGGGCTCGAGGCTCTCAGCCGCGGCGCCATCGCCGTCGATCTCGTGGAGCGCGGACGCCAGGCCGCAGCCGTCGTGCGCCGGAACGCGGAGATCGTCGCGAAGTCCGGCGATCTGCCGGTCGCGCGCGTGTACGAGAGCGCGGTGCATCCGTTCCTGCTCCGCGCCGGCGGGCCCTACGACCTCGTGTTCACCGATCCGCCCTACGACCTCGACGACGCCGCGATGACCGCGGATCTGGTGGCCCTGGCTCCGCTCCTGTCCGACGACGCAGTGGTCGTGATCGAGCGGGCCAAGCGCTCCACTCCCCCGGAGCTCGACACAGCGGGGCTCTCCCTGATCCGGGAGAAGACCTATGGCGACACCACGCTGTGGTGGGCGGAGCCGGCCACGGACTGACCGCGTCTCACCCTGCGGCTGCGTCCCAATCACGGTACGGGTCCCAGCCGCTCACATCGACCGGCTCGTCATCGCACAGCAGAGAGTGCTCGCCCGCGGCGCGCACCTCCCCGATGACCCGGAAGCCGGGCGCCAGAGCGCCCGGCGGGAACGTCGCGAGCAGCGCATGATCCTCGCCACCCGCGAGAGCGCGAAGCGGATCATCGCCGAGATCCGCGCGGCGGAGGGCGACCGTCACGCCGGAGGCCACGGCGAGTCGTCGGGCGTCGAGCGCCAGCCCGTCGGAGACGTCCATCATCGCCGTCGCCCCAGCGACGGCCGCGAACGGACCCAGACCGATGGGCGGTGACGGACGCAGCTGCGCGTCCACCGCCGCAGCCTCACCGCCCGCGAGTGCCCCGCGGTCCACGGGAATGGGCGTCGTGCCGTCTCGGAATCGTCCGAACAGGATCGCGAGCCCGCGGGCCGCGACTCCCAGCTCCCCGGCGATCGCCACGACGTCTCCCGCCCGTGCACCGGAACGGGTGACGGCCGGCCTGCCCTCCAGGTCGCCGAGCGCGGTGACCGCGACCGTCAGGACGTCGGACACCGTGAGATCACCGCCGACCACCGAGCATCCGGGAGCGAGAGCCGCGCAGGCCTCGCGGAAGCCGTCGGCCAGACGCTCGACGAACGACAGCGGAAGATCGCGCGGCACAGCCAGAGCCACGAGCAGTGCCGTCGGACGAGCTCCCATCGCGGCGACATCCGCGAGGTTCACCGCGGCGGACTTCCATCCGAGGTCGTACCCCGACGACCAGGCCAGACGGAAGTCCGGACCGTGCACGAGCGTGTCCGTCGTAGCGACGACGCTGCCGGACGGAGCAGCGATCACAGCGGCGTCATCACCCGGCCCGAGGATCGTGTGCGTCGCAGGCACCGTCCGCGCGAGGATCGCTCGGAGGATGTCCCCCTCCGAGACGTCGGCGAGCAGGGGATCATCGTCGTCGCGTCGGGTGGGCATGAACTCAAAGGTAGCCTGGAAGCATGCTCCGCCTTCGCCGTCCCGTCATCGCCGCGGGGGCCGTAGCCCTTCTCGCGCTGGTGTCCGGATGCTCGACCACCGTGCACCTCGAACCTGCCGATGCCGCGAACGACCCGGCGTGCGCCGACGTCTCGGTTCTCGTGCCCGACAGCGTCGCCGGTCACGACCGCGTGTGGACGGATGCTCAGGCCACAGCAGCATGGGGCGCCCCCGACATCGCGCTGCGCTGCGGCGTCGCGGTGCCCGCACCCTCCGAACTCGTCTGCCAGACGATCGGTGGCGTGGACTGGCTCGTGCTCGCCCAGGAGGACGAGCGTCAGCGCCTGGTGACCTACGGTCGCGACCCCGCGGTCGAAGTCACGATCAAGCGCGGCCTGGACATCGACTTCGCGACCGTGGTCGACGAGATCTCCCGCAGCATCCAGGCAGGACTCACTCCGGCCACGGCCAAGTGCACCGACCGCGGAGAGGGCTGAGCAGCCGCTCTCCGCGGGAGCTCCCGGTCAGCGGCGCAGGCCGGCTTCGATCAGCTCGGAGATCAGATCGCCGTAGCTCAATCCCGATGCCACCCAGCACTTGGGGAACATGGAGATCGGTGTGAAGCCCGGCATCGTGTTCAGCTCGTTGACGACCAGCTCGCCGTCTGCGGTCAGGAACATGTCGACGCGCGCGAGCCCGCGACCGTCCACCGCCTCGAAGGACCGCACCCCGATCTCCTGGATCGCCGTGATCTCGGCATCCGTCAGCTCTGCGGGGCAGACGACGTCGACGCCGTCGCCACCGAGGTACTTGCCCTCGAAATCGTAGAAGCCGCGCGAGGTGAGCACGATCTCACCCGGGAGCGACGCGCGCACGCCGTCCACCCCCTCGAGCACCGCCACCTCGATCTCTCGTCCCGACACACCGGTCTCGATGAGCACCTTGTCGTCCTCTGCGAAGGCGACGGCAAGCGCGTCCGCGAGCTCGTCGAGGTGCGCCACCTTCGACACGCCCACGCTCGATCCGGCGCGGGCCGGCTTCACGAAGAGCGGCAGGCCGAGTGCAGCGGCGGAGGCGCGGACCTGCTCCGGCGACTCCGCCCACTGCCTCGCGCGCACGGTCGCCCACGGCGCCACGGGGATGCCTGCGGCCTGGAGCGCGATCTTCATGAAGTGCTTGTCCATGCAGAGCGCCGAGTCGAGGACGCCGCCGCCCGCGTACGGCACCTCCAGGGTGTCGAAGTACCCCTGGATCGTGCCGTCCTCACCGTGCGGACCGTGCAGGATCGGGAGCACGATGTCGATCTCACCGAGTCCCTCGACGGTGCCGTCGGACTGCACGACGCGCAGGGTGCGGTCGCCGCCCGGCTCGGGCCAGAGCACGCGGGTGCCGTTGTCGACGACCTCCGGCAGGTGCGCGGCATCCAGTGGGAACTTGGCGGGGTCGTCGTCCTCGAGGACGAACGCCCCTTCGCGGGTGATGCCGACCGGGATCACCGCATAGCGGTCACGGTCGATCGACCCCAGAACTCCGCCCGCCGTGGCGGAACTGATCGAATGCTCGCTGGAGCGCCCGCCGAAGAGCACCACCACCGTCTGCTTGTCCATGGTTGGTCCTCTCCCCTTGGGGGGTGTCGTCGTCCGTCGTCAGGTGGGGTGCGATGTCGCGCGGGTTCATCTTCCCGTCGAGCACCATCTTCACCTGTTCGACGATGGGCATGTGCACCTCGGACTCGCGGGCGAGTTGCAGCACCGGAGCCACGGACGCGAGTCCCTCGGCGGTCTGCTGCATCTGCTTCACGACGTCCTGGAAGCTGTAGCCCTGGCCGAGCAGGCGTCCGGCCGTGTTGTTGCGGCTGAGGGGAGACTGGCACGTGGCGATCAGATCGCCGAGCCCCGCGAGTCCCTGCAGCGTCTCGGGGTGGGCGCCGTTCGCCACGGCGAAGTCGGTCATCTCGACCAGACCGCGCGTGATGATCGACGCCTTGGTGTTCTCGCCGTAACCGACACCGTCGACGATGCCGATCGCCACTGCGATGAGGTTCTTCAGTACACCGCCGAACTCGGTGCCGATGACATCCGTGTTCACGAAGGTGCGGAAGTACGAGTTCCTCGCCGCGCGAGCGACCTCTTCCGCGGTCTCCTGACTGCGAGAGGAGATCACCGCGGCGGTCGGCTGCTCGCGAGCGATCTCGAGCGCGAGGTTGGGACCGGAGGCGACGGCGATCCGATCGGGATCGCAGCGCAACTCCTGCTCGATGACCTGACTCATCCGCAGGCCCGTCGTCTTCTCGACGCCCTTCATGAGGCTGACGATCTTGACGTCGTTCTGGGAGAGCAGCGGTCGCAGGGCCTTGAGGTTCTCACGCAGCGACTGACTCGGCACCGACAGGTAGACCTGATCGACGTCACGCAATGCGAGCGAGAGCTCGTGCGTCGCCCCCATGCTGCGTGGCAGGTTGATCCCGGGCAGATAGCGCGAGTTGCGCTTGGCCTCGTTGATCTCCTGCGCGAGTTCGGCCCGCCGGGCCCACATCGTGACCTGGGCGCCGCCGTCGGCGAGGATCTTGCCGAACGTCGTGCCCCAACTGCCCGCACCGATGACCGCGACCCGAGGGCCGCTCTGCGGCTGTCGTCTAGGAGTCAAGGCGCCCCGTCTCGTTCTGACCGTGCGATGACGGGTTCCAGCGCTCCGCGGGAGCCTTCTCACCGCGCAGTTCCTCGAGAAGGGCGGTGATCGCGTTCATGAGCCTGGCGGTCGCCTCGTTGAGCGCCGCCGGCTCGCTTGCCCGGCCTCGGAGATCGGAGACGTCGATCGGGTCGCCCACGAGCACCCTGACCGGCTTGCGCAGCGGCCAGAGGCTGAGCCCCTTCTGATACCGCCCCATGATCTCCTGCGTTCCCCACTGCGCCATCGGGACGAGCGGGATGCCGTCGGCAAGGGCCAGCCGCACGGCACCGGACTTGCCGCGCATCGGCCAGAGAGCAGGATCCCTGGTGAGGGTCCCCTCCGGATAGACGATCACACCGCGGCCGTTCTCGACGAGCGCGGCCGACTGCGCCATCGTCTGTTTCGCCGAGGCTGCGGAAGAGGCGCGTGCCACAGGGATCATCCCCGTCGCGCGCAGCGCCGCACCGAGCACCGGCACGCGGAACAGGCTCTCCTTCGCCATGAAACGCGGCGCACGGCCCATCCGCCACACCGCGACCGCCACGATGAGCGGATCGAACTCGGAGTAGTGGTTGGGTGCGAGCACGTAAGCGCCCTCACGAGGGAGCTTCTCGGCACCGGAGATGCGGATCTTCGCGATGAGCGAGACCACCGGCACGACGATCGCCGCGAGCGGCCAGAACAGGCTGGGCCGACGCGTCTCCGATCCGGAGCGCACGTCGGTCACCGGATGACGTCGAAGTCAGCGCCCAGGGCGTCGAGCTTGGCGAGGAACTTCTCGTACCCGCGGCTGAGGATGTCGACGCCCGACACCTTCGACTCGCCCGTCGCGGTCAGCGCCGCGATCACGTGGCTGTACCCGCCGCGCAGGTCGGGCACGACGATGTCGGCGCCGTGCAGCGGAGTCGGTCCGGTGATCACGGCCGCCTGCTCCAGCTCGCGGCGGGCGACCCGACGCGGTCCGGCCTGCAACCCGTGGGGGTGCACGACGATGTCGGCGCCCATCTTCACGAGCGCCTCGGTGAAGCCCATCCGGTTCTCGTACACCGTCTCGTGCACGACCGAGCGGCCGTTCGCCTGTGTCAGCGCGACGACCAGCGGCTGCTGCCAGTCGGTCATGAAGCCTGGGTGGACGTCGGTCTCGACGACCACGGGCTTGAGCTCGCCCTCGCGACGGAACAGGATGCCGTCCTCCTGGATGTCGAACCAGCCGCCGGCCTTGCGGAAGACGTTGAGGAACGTGAGCATCTCCTGCTGCTTGGCACCGCCGACGAAGATCTCGCCATCGGTCGCGAGCGCCGCAGAGGCCCAGGAGGCCGCCTCGTTGCGGTCGAAGATCGAGCGGTGGTCGTAGCCGCGGAGCTTCTCGACGCCCTCGATGAGGATGACGCGGTTCGGCTCGTAGGAGATGATCGCGCCCATCTTCTGCAGCACCGCGATCAGGTCCATGATCTCGGGCTCGATGGCCGCGTTGCGCAGCTCGGTCGTCCCCTCGGCGCGGACCGCCGTCAGCAGCACCTGCTCGGTGGCGCCGACACTCGGGTACGGCAGGTGGATGTTCGCGCCGTGCAGACGCTCGCCGCCCGTGGAGAGACGGATGCCGCTCGGCAGCTTCTCGACGATGGCGCCGAACTTGCGCAGCGCGTCCAGGTGGAAGTCGATCGGACGGTCGCCGATGCGGCAGCCGCCGAGATCGGGGATGAACGCCTGACCGAGACGGTGCAGCAGCGGGCCGCAGAAGAGGATCGGAATACGAGAGGCGCCGGCATGGGCGTCGATCTCTTCGAAGTGGGCAGACTCGACGTCGCTCGGGTCGAACACGAGCGAGCCGGGCTCGTCGCCCTCGCTGACGCGGACGCCGTGCACCTCGAGCAGCGAGCGGACCACGGCGACGTCGCTGATCGCGGGGACGTCGCGCAGAGTGCTGGCCGTCTCGCCGAGCAGGGTCGCGACCATCGCCTTGGTGGCGAGGTTCTTCGCGCCCTTGACGTCGACGCGTCCGCGGAGCGGGCGCCCGCCACGAATGGCGAGGACGTCTCCGGTGAGTGCAGGGACTCCTTCGGGGAGAGCGTCGCGCACGGGTGTCGTCATTCGGGGCCTCACTTCGTTCCAGGTGTTCGGGGGCGGGTGCCCCTTGCTCGCCCGCCCCCTCTACGTCACCTGACGGGAAGAGTGCGAGGCCGCCACGACTCTCGTCGGGCCTCGAACTGCGCGATCTTGTCTTCGTTGCGCAGCGTGAGCCCGATGTCATCGAGCCCTTCGAGGAGCCGCCATCTAGTGTAATCGTCGATACCGATGTCGGCCTGGAACCCGCCGATCGAGGCGGTGCGCTGTTCGAGGTCCACCGTGATCTGCGCGCCGGGATCCTTGTCGATCTCGGCCCAGATCTGCTCGACCTCGGCCTCGGTGACGGTGGCCGCGAGCAGGCCCTGCTTGCCCGAGTTGCCGCGGAAGATGTCGGCGAAACGCGGACTCAGCACGACTTTGAAGCCGAAGTCGCGCAGCGCCCACACCGCGTGCTCGCGGCTCGATCCGGTGCCGAAATCGGGTCCGGCGACGAGCACCGATGCCCCCTGGAATGCCGGCTGGTTGAGGACGAACTCGGGATCCTGCCGCCACCCGTGGAACAGCGCGTCCTCGAAGCCCGTCTTGGTGACGCGCTTGAGGAAGACGGCCGGGATGATCTGGTCGGTGTCGACGTTCGACCGCTTCAGCGGGGCCGCGATACCGGTGTGCGTGGTGAACTTCTCCATGAGTCAGACCTCCAGGTCGCTCGGGCTGGACAGGGTGCCGCGGATCGCGGTCGCCGCAGCGACCAGCGGAGACACGAGGTGCGTGCGTCCGCCCTTGCCCTGGCGTCCCTCGAAGTTGCGGTTCGAGGTCGACGCGCAGCGTTCACCCGGCGCGAGCTGATCGGGGTTCATTCCGAGGCACATCGAGCACCCGGCGAAACGCCACTCGGCGCCGAAGTCGGTGATGATCTTGTCTAGACCCTCTGCCTCGGCCTCGAGCCTCACGCGCGCCGATCCCGGTACGACCATGACGCGTACGCCGTCGGCCTTCTTCTTGCCCTCGATGATCGACGCGAAGGCGCGCAGGTCCTCGATGCGACTGTTCGTGCACGAGCCCATGAACACCGCGTCGACCGGAACCTCCTTGAGCGGAGTGCCCGGGGTCAGATCCATGTACTCGAGTGCCCGCTCGGCTGCGGCACGCTCATTCGGGTCCTGGATGTCCATCGGGTTCGGAACGGATGCCGACAGCGAGCTGCCCTGCCCGGGGTTCGTGCCCCAGGTGACGAAGGGTTCCAGCTCGTCGGCGTCGATGAACACCTCGGCGTCGAAGGTCGCGCCCTCGTCGGTCGGCAGCGTACGCCAGTAGGCGACGGCGTCGTCCCAGTCCTGGCCCTGCGGCGCGTGCGGCTTGTCCTTGACGTAGGCGAAGGTGGTCTCGTCCGGAGCCACCATGCCGGCGCGAGCACCCGCCTCGATCGACATGTTGCAGATGGTCATGCGGCCTTCCATCGACAGCGCACGGATCGCGCTGCCGCGGTACTCCAGCACGTATCCCTGGCCGCCGCCGGTGCCGATCTTCGCGATCACGGCGAGGATGATGTCCTTGGCCGTGACGCCGGGCTTCAGCGTTCCCTCGACGTTGATCGCCATGGTCTTGAAGGGCTTGAGAGGCAGCGTCTGCGTGGCCATGACGTGCTCGACCTCGCTCGTGCCGATGCCGAAGGCCATCGCTCCGAACGCGCCGTGCGTCGAGGTGTGCGAGTCGCCGCAGACGACGGTGATGCCCGGCATCGTGAGTCCCAACTGCGGGCCGACGACGTGCACGATGCCCTGCTCCGCGTCGCCCAGCGAGTGCAGCCGCACACCGAACTCCGTGGCGTTGCGCCGCAGCGTCTCGATCTGGGTGCGGCTCGTCAGATCGGCGATCGGCTTGTCGATCTCCCACGTGGGGGTGTTGTGATCCTCGGTCGCGATCGTGAGGTCGAGTCGGCGCAGCGGGCGCCCCTCGGCCCGCAGCCCGTCGAAGGCCTGCGGGCTGGTGACCTCGTGCACGAGGTGCAGGTCGATGTAGATGAGGTCCGGCTCGCCGTTCTCGCCCTTGACGACCAGGTGGTCGTCCCAGACCTTCTCGGCCAGGGTCCTCGTGCGTGCGGAAGCGGCGTTCTCTGCGGGGGTGTTCATTGCGTGTCTCCTGAAGCTGGCGGTTCGGCCCACGATGGACTCCGCGACGAGGAGGGGCTCAGAACGAGGTCTCGTCGCGGCCGCTAAGAAGGAGCACGATCCGCATGTCGTCAGATTACCACTCGATGAGCAGCGCGAGACACGCCGTGACACTCTGGACGCCATCGACCCGAGAGGTGCCAGCCATGACCGACTCCCCCAGCTTCTTCACCCGCGCACTGCATGCTGGGCGCAGTCGTCAGACGGCACCGTCCCGCGCGACGCCGATATACCTCACGGCGGGGTTCGAGTTCGAGGACTTCGATCACGCCGCGCACCACTTCGGCACGGGCGAGGGCTTCGGTTACACGCGGACCGGGAACCCCACGCTGCGCGCCGTGGAGCGGCAGCTCGCGAATCTGGAGTCCGGCTCCGATGCCGTGCTCGTGGCGAGCGGGCAGGCCGCCGTGGCGATCGCCTTGCTCACCGTGGCCGGGGCAGGCGATCACATCGTCGCCTCTACGCACATCTACGAGGGCACCCGCGGCCTTCTCGTGGACAACCTGGCGAGGCTCGGGATCGAGTCGACCTTCGTCGACGAGATCCGCGATCCGGCGGCCTGGCGTGCCGCGATCCGACCGAACACCAGGGCGTTGTTCGCCGAGTCGATCGCGAACGCCCGCAACGACATCCTCGACATCGCCGCGGTGAGCGCGGTGGGCGACGAGACCGGGATCCCCCTCATCGTCGACAACACGCTCGCCACCCCGTACCTCGTGCGCCCCCTCGAGCACGGTGCGTCGATCGTCGTGCACTCGGCCTCGAAGTTCCTCGCCGGTCACGGATCGGTGCTCGGCGGCGTCATCATCGACGGCGGGCGCTTCGACGCGACCCTGTCGGGTCGCCACGCGCCGCATCTGCTCGCGCCAGGTGCCGGCGGTGCCCCCAGTATCTTCGAGAGGCACGGAGGAGATGCCCGCATCGCCTACGCCCGTGAGAGCGTCGCGCCACGCTTTGGAGCCTCCCCCTCGCCGCTCAACGCCTTCCTCATCGGACAGGGCGCCGAGACGATCGGACTCCGCGTCGAACGCCAATCCCGCAACGCCCTCGAGATCGCGCGCTGGCTGCAGGCCCAGGAGGCTGTGGAGAGCGTCGATCACGTCGGGCTCGAGAGCCATCCCGACCACGACCTCGCCCAGCGCTACCTGAGCGGCGGCTACGGCTCGATCTTCACGTTCACCCTGCGCGGCGGACTCGAAGCAGCACGGGACTTCGTCGAGAGTGTGCAGGTGTTCACGCACATGACGCGCATCGGCGACGTGCGCTCCCTCGTCCTGCATCCGGCGACCACGAGCCACTCGCACCGGACGGAGCAGGAGCGCGAGGCGCACGGCATCCATCCCGGCACCCTACGCGTATCGATCGGCATCGAGTCCGTCGACGACCTGATCGAGGACCTCTCCCGCGTCCTCGCGACCGTGTGGGAGAAGGTCGCATGAGCCGGCCGCAGCACTTCGGATGGTTCCTCGCCCGCGGCTTCGGGCCGCAGGGCTGGGGCTACCCCTCGCTGGACTGGGACTACGACTGGACCAGGCCCGAGATCTATCAGGAGGCGGCGCGCACTCTCGAGCAGGCGGGGTTCGATCTGGTCATAATCGAGGATGCCCCGTCGCTCGGTTCCGCCGAGACGATCGATCTGCGCGTCCGGCACGCGTTCGGCGGTCCGAAGCACGACCCTCTGCTGCTGGCACCGTATCTGTTCCAGGCGACCCGTCATCTCGGTGTGGTCCCGACCGTCAACCCCGCAGCGTCCCTGCCATACACCTCTGCACGACAGTTCGCGACGCTGCAGCACCTGAGCGGACACCGGCTCGGGCTCAACGTCGTGACCGACACCGGCAGCGCACGACACTTCTCGGATGCTCCGCAACTGGGTCATGACGCCGCCTACGACCGCGCCGAGGAGTGGCTCGACGGCATCCGCTCGCTGTGGCGCAGCTGGGACGACGGGGCCCTTGTGCGCGATCGAGCGACGGACGTGTTCGCCGACGGATCGAAGCTGCGCCCGGTGCAGCACCGCGGAGAGCACTACGCCTTCGACGGGCCTCTGAATGCGCTGCCGTTCGTGGACGGCGAGCCCGCGATCGTCTCCCCCGGCGGCTCCGGACGCGGTCTCGGCTTCGCCGGGACGAACTCCGACGTGCAGCTGGCACTCGCGCCGCTGACCGAGGACTCCGTCCGCGCCTACCGCGCGAAGATCCACGCCGCGGCGACCGCCGCCGGCCGCCGCGCGGAGGACGTCAAGATCCTCTTCGCGATCCAGCCCGTGATCACGTCCTCGGCGGAGGAGGCGGACCGGATCGTGGCGGCATCCGCCCACCCCGACGATGCGGCGCTCGTGCAGATCGCCCGCAAGCAGTCGAGCGACCTCGAGACCGATCTGACCGGACTCGACCTCGATCGGCCGCTCGACCCGTCGATCTTCGGCGAGCACGTCTCCGAGGGCAGCATCCGACGTCTGATCGGTGACCGCGGACCGGATGCCCCGCTGCGCGCCCACCTCGCAGCCCTCGCACGGACGGGCCGCATCAGCGATCGCTCGGGATTCGTCGGAACCGCGGAGGAGTTCGCCGACCTGATCGAGGAGCTCGGCGACTGGGGCAACGACGGCGTGCTGCTGTGGGGCGACTTCCATCCCGTCACCCTGCACCGCACGCTCGACGAGCTCGTCCCGGTTCTGCGCCGACGCGGCATCCTGCGTCGCGAGTATGTCGACGGCGGGCTGCGAGCGAACCTGCACGCGTTCTGAGGCGGGGCTCGGGAGCTCGCGCTACCAGCCCAGGGAGCCGGGCACGCCCTTGAACGGCCCGACGACGGAGGACGTCACCCACCCGCCGTAGAAGCCGCCGGGCTGCGCGGTGACGACCTCGCCGGCGACCGTGCACTCGTCCATCTGCCCGGCGTACACGGCCACCCGGTCGACGAGCGCCTCGAAGCCCGGCATCGGGTCAGGGTAGGTCCATGCGGCGCCGTCGCGGACGGTGCGTCCGCCGCGCACGTCGAAGTAGGCCGCGGCGCCCTTGAACTCGCAGAACGAGGTGCCGGAGGACGCCGTGAGCGCACCGGCGACGAAGTCGGCGATCGGAAGGTAGTACACGGGTGGGTGGCTCGTCTCGAGGACGCGGACGGCCTTCCGGGTATCGGCGATCAGATCACCGTCGAGGCGGATCGTGATGCGCGCCGCCACCGGCTCGACCCGGGGTGGTCTCGGATAGTCCCACACGGATTCCTGATCGGGAGCGGGGGTGAGAGGAGTCGGCCTGCGCACCTTTTCACTGTACGTCGCTCGGTGTTGACTGAGGGCATGACGGTGCTTCCGATGTTCCCTCTCGGCTCGGTGCTCTTTCCGCACACACCGCTCCCGCTGCGCGTCTTCGAGCCGCGTTACCTCACGATGATCGGGCGGCTTCTCGACGAGGACGAGGCGCAGTTCGGTGTAGTGCTCATCGAACGCGGGCACGAGGTCGGCGGCGGCGATCGTCGCAACGCCATAGGCACGACGGCCCGTCTCGTCCGCGTCGCCGCCGGCGCAGAGGCGCTGCACACGGTGTCGGTCGGCACCGAGCGCTTCAGCGTCCGTCAATGGCTGGAGGACGATCCGTACCCCCGAGCCGAGGTCACTCCCCTGCCGGAGCTCGCGTGGAACGACGCCCTCACACCGCTTCGCGCCCAAGCCGAGGCGATCGTGAGGCGCAGCCTCGCTCGCTCCCCCGATGCTCGCTGGGACGCGAACACCGAACTGTCCGATGATCCACTCGCCGCGGCCTGGCAGCTCGCGGCGCTCGCACCGCTCGGCGAGTACGACAGATACGCCCTGCTTCGATCCACCACGGCAGGCGCAGTGCTTCGTCAGGTCATCGACTTCACGCTCGAGGCGGAGCTTCTGTGGTCGGCCGAGTAAGGTGCGGCCCTCGTGCCCGCCGGGACGTCACTCCGAGCGGGCGGGGGCCTCGGCGGCCGCGCGCTTCTCCCGCGATGACGCGATGAGGCTCGCCGCCGTGGCACCGACCATCGACACCAGGATCACTGTGAGCGACAACCAGATCGGGATGTCGGGCGCCCATTCGATGTGCTCGCCGCCGTTGATGAACGGCAGTTCGTTCTCGTGCATGGCGTGGAGGATCAGCTTCACGCCGATGAAGCCGAGGATGATCGCGATGCCGTAGTGCAGGTACCGCAGGCGGTCGAGGAGGTCGCCGAGGAGGAAGTACAGCTGACGCAGACCCATCAGGGCGAACAGGTTCGCCGTGAACACGATGAAGCTGTCGTGCGTGATGCTGAAGATCGCCGGGATCGAGTCGATCGCGAACATGAGGTCGGTGACACCGATCGCGACGAAGACGATGAGCATCGGCGTCCACATGCGTTTGCCGTCGACGACCGTGCGGATCCGATTGCCGTCGTAGTGGTCGCTGATGTCGATGCGACGACGGAGCAGGCGGACCACGAGATTCTCGCGCTGCACCTCGCCGTCGTGATCGCCCTCGGGCATCGCCTGACGGATCGCCGTCCAGATGAGGAAGGCGCCGAACAGGTAGAACACGGGTGAGAAGTTCTCGATGATCGCGACGCCCAGCAGGATGAAGATCCCGCGCAGGACCAGGGCGATGATGATGCCCACCATCAGCACCATCTGCTGCAGCCGTCGCGGTACGGCGAACTGGGCCATGATCAGTACGAAGACGAAGAGGTTGTCGACCGACAGGCTGTACTCGAGCGCCCAGCCGGTGAGGAACTCCCCCGCCGGAGCCGGGCCGACGAAGAGGAACATGAGGCCTGCGAACGCGAGCGCCAGGCCCACGTAGAAGACCACCCACAGCGTCGACTCTCTGGTCGACGGGACGTGGGGACGGAAGCGGACCAGCAGCAGGTCGCCGATGAGGATGAGGACGAGAACGGCGAGCGAGCCGATCTCGAACCAGACGGGGATGTTCACAGGAGGAGCACGTGCTTTCGGGAGGGGTCGGTGAGAACCGAAAGTCTCTCCCCGCACTCGATGTGCGCCGCACGCCCGGAGCAGCGTCCTCGATGCTCGTGTTGACGGGTCGTGCGAATCCGGGATACTCCCTCTCGCGGTCCTGAGTCTAGACCCGTCACGCACAGGCGGCGGAACCCATGGTGGAATAGTCGCGTGACTCCGCCTCCGCCCTCCGAAACATCCAGCCAGACCATCGCCCCGCTCGAGACTCCTCCCCGCAATCCCTGGGCCCGATCGATCGGCTCGCTGATCTTCGTCAGCCGCTGGTTGCAGGCCCCGCTGTACATCGGCCTGATCATCGCGCAGATCGTCTACGTCGTCGTCTTCATGGTGGAGCTCTGGCACCTGATCGTCGAGGACGTGATGCACGACATCACGCATATCAACGAGGCGACGATCATGCTCTCCGTCCTGGGCCTGATCGACGTCGTGATGATCGCGAACCTGCTGATCATGGTGATCATCGGCGGGTACGAGACCTTCGTCTCGCGCATCAACACCGAGGGCCACCCCGATCAGCCCGAGTGGCTCTCGCACGTCAACGCGAACGTGCTCAAGGTCAAACTCGCCATGGCCATCATCGGCATCTCCTCGATCCACCTGCTGAAGACGTTCATCGCCGTCGGAGACCTGGACCCTACAGGAACCACCAAATCCGAGATCGGGACCTACACGTCGACGGGTGTGCTGTGGCAGGTCGTGATCCACGTCGTGTTCATCGTCTCGGCGCTCGCCCTCGCCTGGATCGACAAGATGTCGCAGAGCACGATCAAGGCCGCCCACGCGTCCTCCGCACCCACCGAGCACTGACTCTGAGACGATCGTCCGTCTGACGACACTTTCCGGGTGAGAGACACCGAACGGAAGAACGATGCCTGCACAGACGAATGATCAGCGATGGGTGGCAGCGGCTGCGGCCGGCGACGAGAGCGCCTTCCGCGACCTGTACCGCGCGTACGTCCGCCCCGTGTACTGGATCGCCCACGGCATCCTGGGCTCGGCGGCGGACGCCGAGGACGTGACCCAGGAGACGTTCGTGGCCGCGTGGCGCAAGCTGCCCGGCTTCGTGCTGCAGGGCGACTCCGTGCTGCCCTGGCTCGCGACGATCTGCCGGTTCCAGTCGGCGAATCGCCTGCGGCGCCAGCGACGCGATGCGGCGCACACCGCGGATGCCGTCGACGAGACGCTGCCGGGCACCGTCAGCGTCGAGGAACAGATCATCACGACCGAGCTGGCCGAGACGATCGTGGCGGCCGTTGGCACGTTGAGCGAGCTCGACCGCGAGATCTTCCTGCTGTGCGCGGCAGAAGGCTATGCCTACCAGGCCGCGGCGGATCACCTCGGCGTCAGCCATTCCGTCGTGCGGAACCGTCTCTCTCGAGCGCGCACCCACGTGCGCGGTGCCGTCAAGGAAGCGAGCGAGGCATGACCGAGAACACCCCCACCCCCGCACTGCCCGAGCTGTCGGATGCCGTGATCACGCGCATCGAGTCAGCCGTCTTCGCACAGGTCGAGGACGAGCCACGACGGCAGACCGTCGCGCCGGCTCGTGCCCGGTCACGTCGCCGGCGCTGGCTGACAGGTCTCGGCGTCGCTGCGGCGTTCGTCGCCGGCGTGCTCGTCACCCCGCCGCTCCTGCTCGCCGCCGGCGGCTCCGACAGCAGCACGGCCGGGGGCGAGATCCCCGGCACCGCTCTGTACGACGCGGGTTCCGCCGATCGCAGCGTCCCGGGGGACGTCACAACGGAGTCGGAGTCGCTGTCGGCATCCGCACCGGACCAGGCGAGCACGGCAGCGGACGAGAGCGTCCGCGAGATCGTCGCCAGCGCCTACGCGACCCTCGAAGTCGACGACGTCGCCGAGGCGGTCGCCGCTATCACCGAGCTCGCGACCGACAAGGGCGGCTACGTCGAGGGCACCGAGATCGGCAAGAGCGGTGCGGTCTACGACACGAGCATCCCGACGCCTGTCGACAGCGGCTACGGCTGGATCAGCGTCCGCGTGCCGTCGGCCGAGCTCCCGGCCGTCGTCGAGGCGCTGGGCGACGCCGGCGAGGTGCTCTCCTCCTCGACATCGAAGCAGGATGTGACGGCCACGGCGATCGATCTACGCGCCAGGGTCGATGCGGCACGCGCATCAGTGCAGCGCCTGACCGAGCTCATGGCGCAGTCGGGCTCGGTGTCGGAGCTGATCGAAGCCGAGGTCGCGCTCACGACCAGGCAGGCCGAGCTCGAGTCGTACGAGCAGCAGCTCGCATCGATCGAGGATCAGGTCGCGATGTCCACCCTCCAGGTGCAGCTCACGCTCCCCGTGGAGCAGGCCTCCGCCGACCCCGCCGGATTCGGCGACGGTCTCCTGGCCGGATGGAACGGGCTCATCGTCTCGCTCAACGCCCTCGTCATCGCGATCGGGTTCGTCCTCCCCTGGCTCGGCGTCGCGGCGGTGATCGTTCTGGTGATCTGGCTCGTGCGGCGCGCCCGTCGGACCCGCCGGGTCACGGCATCCTCCGGCGCGGACGACGACGCGTGACACTGGTGGTGGGCGTCCGGTCCCCCACCACCAGACAGGTCCCCGCCCACTAGAGTCGGCGTCATGAGCCGCACGAGCACCGCGCAGGAGAAGCGATCGGTCCCCGCCGGGCGTGACCTCACGCTCGACCTGGCCCGCGTCGCCTGCGTGGTGCTCGTGGTCTTCGTGCACATCCTCTTCACCGGGGTCGGGCGGGCGGACGACGGCGCTCTGCTCATCGAGAAGACCGTCGAGTTCCAGCCGTGGTTCGCCGCGGCGACGTGGTTGGCGAACATCATGCCGCTGTTCTTCGTCGTGGGCGGCTACGCGGTGCGAGCGGGATGGCGCTCGGCATCGGCCCGCGGGGAGACCGCCGACGCCTTCGTGCGCGTGCGTCTCGCCCGCCTCGCCCGGCCCGCCATCCCGGTCTTCGTGTTCTTCACGCTCGCGCTCGGAGTCGCGCGCAGCATCGGCCTCGACCCCGCCCTCGTCGACACGATCGCGATCGGCGTCGGCTCGCCGCTGTGGTTCCTTGCGGCCTACATGGTCGTGCGGGCACTCGCCCCTCTCATGATCAGGATGCACGGACGCTTCGGCATCCGCGTGCCCATCGTCCTCCTCGCGGCCGCGATCGCCGTCGACGCGTTCCGCTTCGCCTTCATCGGCGGCGTGCTGGGCATCGAGCCGATCCCCGCGACCGGCTACGGGCTCGGTCAGCAGCTGTTCGGCATCCCGAACATCGTGTTCGTCTGGCTCTTCGCGCAGCAGATCGGCTTCTTCCTCTACGACGGCTGGTTCGCGAGGCGCAGCTGGTGGCAGCATCTGCTGATCGTCGTCGGCGGCTATGCCGCGATCTGGGGGCTCGTGTCGCTGGGCGGGTACTCCACGAGCATGCTCACGAACCAGTGGCCGCCCACCGCGCTCATGGCGCTGTTCGCGGTCGTCCAGGCATCCGTGCTCGCGCTGCTGCATCGCCCGCTGACGGCCCTGATGCGCACGAGGGCGGCCCGGGGCGCTGTCTTCATCGTCGGCTCACGGCTGATGACGATCTACCTCTGGCATCTGCCGATGATCATGGTGCTGACCGGCATCCAGCTGCTGCTCCCACTCCCGATGCCGGCTCCAGGAAGTGCGCTCTGGTGGTGGACGCGCCCGGTGTTCCTCGTCGTCGTACTCGCCGCGGTCTGGCTGCTCTCGCTCTGGCTCGTGCGGTTCGAGCAGGCGCCGAAGACCGCGGTGCCGCGCTTCCCCTCGGCCAGAGCGACGATCGCCGGCGTGCTGCTCTTCATCGCCCCGGTCATCGCGATCACGGCATACGGGCTCGACTTCCCGCTCGCTGCGGCGGCCCTTGTCGGCTCTGTGGCGGCGATGTGGCTCACAAGCGGAGAGCGCCGGGCACCGGCTGCCCGACAGTAGTCCATCGGGACGCCGGAGAACGGATGCTGGGTGTCCCGCGCGCTGCTCAGCCCAGCAGTTCGACGCCGAAGCCGGCGACGACGGATCTCAGCTCGGCGAGGTAGCGCTGTGCCTGTTCCGTGAGCGGGATGATCGAATGCCCGATCCATCCGATCTCGATGCGCTCGTCGAGATCGAGCGGGATCGCGACGATTTCAGGGTCGAGGTCGTCGCTGATGATGCCGGTCGAGATGGTGTAGCCGTCGAGACCGATCATCAGATTGAAGATCGTCGCCCGGTCGGACACCCGGATCTCCTGTGCGCTGGACAGCGTCGACAGGATCTCCTCGGCGAAGTAGAACGAGTTGTTGGCGCCCTGATCGAACGTGAGCCTCGGCAGGCTCACGAGATCGTCGAGAGTCACCCGCTCCCGCGCCGCCAGCGGGTTCTTGCGCGAGATGAAGATGTGCGGCTCCGCGAAGAACAGCGGATGGAAGACGAGCCCCGAGTCGCGCAGCAGCTTGTCGATGACGTTGCGGTTGAAGTCGTTGCGGTAGAGGATGCCGAGCTCGCTGCGGAGCGTTCGGACGTCCTCGATGATGTCCCAGGTGCGGGTCTCTCTCAGGGAGAACTCGTACTCCGCTGCGCCGCTTCCCTTGACCATGCGGACGAGCGCATCGACGGCGAACGAATAGTGCTGGGTCGAGACGCCGAGCAGCCGACGGGATGGCGGTCGATCGAGGTAGCGCTGTTCGAGCAGGGCGACCTGCTCGACGACCTGACGCGCGTATCCGAGGAACTCGACACCGTCGGCCGTCAGCGTGACCCCGCGGGCGGAGCGCAGCAGGAGGGTCCTCCCGACCCGCGACTCCAGATCCTTCATCGCGGCGGACATCGTCGGCTGCGAGACGTAGAGCAGATCGGCGGCCGCGCTGATCGATCCCTCGGCCGCGACCTCGACGAAATAGCTGAGCTGCTGAAGAGTGATGCCGTTGGTTCCTCTAGCCATAGGTGATGACTATAGCGAAACATAGCTTCACCGAGTTTCTCGATGGAGAGGCTCGCGCTGCACGATAGAGCTTCAGACTTTCCGCACGGCCGAGACCGGCCGACCACGCATCGAACGGGCCGCACATGGCGAACGAGTTCACCTTCCACATCTCCACCACGCGTTTCGACGAGGACTACTCGCCGTCGGACAGCTCACGACTGACGACGAACTTCGCGAACCTCGCCCGTGGTGAGCACCGCCAGGAGAACCTGCGCAACGCCCTCACGATGATCGATCGCCGATTCAACGATCTCGCGAGCTGGGACAATCCGAACGCCGACCGGTACACGCTCGACCTCGAGATCATCTCCGTGTCGCTGCAGTTCTCGGCCGAGGGCGAGGACCGCGAGTTCCCCCTTCTCGAGGTGCTCGACATCGGCATCATCGACACGACGACCGGCCTCCGCCACCACGGCATCGTCGGCAACAACTTCTCGTCCTACCTCCGCGACTACGACTTCAGCGTGCTGCTGCCCGCGAAGACCGCCGACGGCAGCGGCATTCCCGAGGACTTCGGCGATCTGCACGGCAAGCTGTTCCAGCACTTCCTCGACTCCGCCGCCTACCGGGAGCGCTTCACCGTGTCGCCCGTGATCTGCATCAGCGTCTCGACGAGCAAGACATACCGTCGAACCGAGAACCGCCACCCGGTGCTCGGCGTCGAATACGTGCAGCCCGACCATTCACTCACCGACGTGTACTTCGGCAAGATGGGCCTGCAGGTGCGCTATTTCATGCCTCCGGGTGCGGTGGCGCCGCTCGCCTTCTACTTCCGCGGCGATCTTCTCAACGACTACTCCAACCTCCAGCTCGCCGGCACGATCAGCACGATGGAGACGTTCCAGAAGATCTATCGACCCGAGATCTACAACGCGAACTCTGCCGCTGCGGTCGAGTACCGACCGACTCTCGACCAGCAGGACTTCTCGCGCACCCGGGTCGACTACGACCGCGAGGAGCGCAGCCGCCTCGCCGTCACCCAGGGCAGGTACACCGATGAGCACTTCGTGCAGCCGCACGGGGATGTGCTCGAGCAGTGGGCGGCCGCGTACCCGGCCCCCGTCGGTTGAGCGTCGGAGGAGACACGATCATGAACACCCTTCTTCCGACGTCGATCGTCGGCAGCCTGCCCAAGCCCGCCTGGCTCGCGAAGCCCGAGATCCTCTGGGCTCCCTGGGAGCTGCAGGGCGACGCCCTCGTCGAGGGCAAGCACGATGCGCTGCGCAGCGCGGTGCTCGAGCAGAGCAACCGCGGGATCGACGTGATCAGCGACGGCGAGCAGACCCGACAGCACTTCGTCACGACGTTCATCGAGCACCTCGACGGCGTCGACTTCGAGAAGCGCGAGACGGTGCGCATCCGCGATCGCTACGACGCCAGCGTGCCGAGCGTCGTCGGTGAGGTGAGCCGCCGTGCTCCGGTCTTCGTCGACGACGCGAAGTTCCTGCGCCAGCAGACCGATCAGCCGATCAAGTTCGCGCTGCCGGGGCCGATGACGATGATCGACACCCTGTACGACGGGCACTATCGCAGCCGGGAGAAGCTCGCCTGGGAGTTCGCGACGATCCTCAATCAGGAGGCACGTGAGCTCGAGGCAGCCGGCGTCGACGTCATCCAGTTCGATGAGCCGGCGTTCAACGTCTTCTTCGACGAGCTGAAGGACTGGGGCGTCGCCGCGCTCGAGCGCGCCGTCGAGGGACTTCAGGCCGAGACCGTGGTGCACATCTGCTACGGCTACGGCATCAAGGCGAACACCGACTGGAAGGCCACGCTCGGCGCGGAATGGCGCCAGTACGAGGAGTCCTTCCCGCTGCTGCAGCAGTCCGCCGGCATCGACGTGGTCTCTCTCGAGAGCCACCGTTCACGCGTTCCGATCGATGTCGTGGAGCTGCTACGCGGCAAGAAGGTGATGCTCGGGGCGATCGATGTGGCGAGCGAGGAGATCGAGACGCCGGAAGAGGTGGCCGACACGCTGCGGAAGGCGCTCGCGTTCGTCGACGCAGACAAGCTCATCGCGAGCACCAACTGCGGTATGGCGCCGCTTCCGCGCTCGGTCGCGTTCGACAAGCTGAGCGCTCTGAGCGCCGGTGCCCGGATCGTGCGCGAGGAGCTCGCCGGCAGCTGAGCATCCCAGGATCCGACGACGGAAGCCGCGACACAGACCCCTGGGAACGCCCGGCCTCGGCCGGGCGTTCCTCGTCATCCGCGGCGGGAACAGTCCCCGAGGTGGGAACACCTCGCGGGCGTCCGCAGCGCTCGCAGAGACGAAAGAACCCCCGGCAGAAGCCGGGGGTTCTTTCGGTGTTGTGACCCCAGCGGGATTCGAACCCG
The DNA here is from genome assembly GCF_044987415.1 of Microbacterium sp. ZW T5_45. NCBI lineage: Bacteria > Bacillati > Actinomycetota > Actinomycetes > Micrococcales > Microbacteriaceae > Microbacterium > Microbacterium sp. ZW T5_45. The sequence goes on from NZ_JBJDRJ010000011.1 coordinate 106,480, forward strand.
CGTTACCGCCGTGAGAGGGCGGCGTACTAGGCCGCTATACGATGGGGCCAGATCTTGCGGAACTTTTCCGTTCCGCGCCAACCGTTCAAGTATGGCATGACGATTCTCGCGTCACCAAATCGGGGCGGATGCGACCCGGATCCCGGGCGTGGCGTCAGGGGGCGACACGGAGTTTGCTCCTCGAAGGAATGAGGAGTTGACTCGTCCCATGCGCGTCACGAAGTTCGAACATGCCACCCTCCGCATCGACCAGAACCACGAGACCCTGCTCATCGATCCGGGCTCGTTCACCGCTCCCCTGACGGATCTCAGCGAGCTCGTCGCCGTGGTCATCACGCACGAGCATCCCGACCATTGGACCCCGGAACAGCTCGACCGCATCCTCCGCGCGGCACCCGGCACGCCCGTGTTCGCTCCTGCCGGGGTCGCGGCGGCCGCCGAGGGCTATGAGATCACGGTCGTCGCCCCCGGCGACACCGTGCAGGCCGGAGAGTTCACCCTGACATTCTTCGGCGGCACGCATGCCGTCATCCACTCCTCGATCCCCACCATCGACAACCTCGGCGTGCTGGTCGACGGCGAGCTCTACTACCCGGGCGACTCCTACGCGGTCCCCGAGGGCATCGAGGTGGGCACGCTGGCCGCTCCCCTCGGCGGCCCGTGGCTGAAGATCGGAGAGGCGATCGACTACGTCCTTGCGACCAAGCCCCGTCGGGCTTTCGGCACCCACGACATGACTCTGTCGGTCGTCGGCAAGGGCATGCATCGGCAGCGGCTGCAGTGGGCGACCGAGCAGAACGGCGGAGAGTTCTTCGTCCTCGAGCCCGGCGAGTCCCTCGACATCTGACGATGGCGGTCTCCCCCGCCGCCGAGCACGATCTGGATGCGTCGGGCGTCCGAGAGCTGCTGCGCGCCGAGGCACCCCAATTCGCGGACCTCTCGCTGGTTCCCGTCGCGGAAGGCTGGGACAACCGGATCTGGCGTCTGGGTGAGAACCACGCCGTGCGAATCCCCCGCCGCGAGGTCGCAGCACCTCTCATCAGGAACGAACAGCGTGCGCTGCCGGTGATCGCTCCGGCCCTGCGCGCCGTCGGCATCCGCACCCCCGAGCCCATCGTCTCGGGTTCGCCGTCCGGCGTCTTCCCCTGGCCGTGGTCGATCGTGCCCTGGCTCGACGGCCGCGCCGCGCTCAGGGACCTGCGATCCGCGAACAGATCGTGGGCGCCACGACTCGCGACCGCGCTCAGAGTCCTGCATCGCCCCGCGCCCGCAGACGCTCCGCACAACCCGCTGCGTGGCGTCCCGCTCCGCGAGCGAGACGCCACGATGCGCAGTCGACTCGCCGGTGTGGATCTGCCCGTCCTTCGAGACGTCTGGGAAGCCGGAGTGGTGGCGCCCGTCACGACGGAGCGCGTGTGGATCCACGGCGACCTCCACCCCGGGAACCTGCTGCTCCGCAGGGGCGATCTGCACGCCCTGATCGACTTCGGCGACGTCTCCGCGGGAGACCCGGCATACGACCTGGCCTCGGCGTGGCTCCTGTTCGACGCGGCGGGTCGTCGATCATTCCGACAGGCGACGGACGAGCGCTATGACTCCTCCACCTGGACACGTGCACGCGCATGGGCCGCGTATCTGGCAGGGGTGTTCCTCGCACAGAGCGATGATCGACCTGAGCTCCGAGCGCTCGGCGAGAGCACGGCTCAGGAGCTGGCCTTCGCCTGAGCGTGCCTCTCAGGCGAAGGACGCGCGCACCCGCAGCTCGCGCGCGAGGTGGTCGCGCTGCTCCACGACGATGCGACGCAGCGCCGCAGGCGCGTCGAGGTGCGCGGCGAGCCAGGCGTCGACCGCGTCGACCGACTCCGCGGCCGGGAACAGCCCGATCACGAGGCGCTGGGCGAGCTCGATGCTGCGGGTGCGCCAGGCGTCGGCGATCCGCTCGAAGTACTCCGCGTCGAAGCGCGCGATGAGGTCGCGTCGACCTCCGGCACGGAAACCCGCGATGGACGCGTCGAGGTGGTCGTTGCTGAGCGACTCGTCGTTCCATGCGGCATCCCACGCGTCGGCTCGCACCTGAGCTTCCGGGCGTGAGGCCAGCACCCTCCGGGCCGCCGTCCTTCCGCTTCCCGTGTCGTCGCGCTCGAGCTCCGTGGCGACGTCGGCTGCGCTCGCGTGCCCGGTCGCGACGAGCGCCGTGAGCAGCTGCCAGCGCAGGTCGGGATCCACGATGAGGCCGGCAGGTCCGTCGCCATCGCGCAGCGATCGTACGAGTGCATGCTGCGCGTCGTCGAGAACGGATGCCGTCGCCAGAGCCCGTGCCCACGAGAGCTGGGCGTCGCTGCCGGGTTCGGCAGCGCTCAGCGCTGCGGCGGTGGTCTCCGCCCATGTGCGCGCCTCCTCAGCGCGCACCCTCTCGGGAAGGAAGTGCTGCACTGCGAAGGAGGCGTTCGCCAGTACGCCGGTCAGAAGTCCGATATTGCCCTCCGCCGGAGCATGCGTGCGCACGATCGCCAGATACCGACGCGGGTCGAGCTCTGCGTCTCTCGTCGCGTTCCACAGCGACGACCACACGAGTGCGCGGGCGAGGGGATCCTCGATCGACGAGAGGGACCGTTCGACCGTCTCGAGCGAGCGGTCGTCGAGGCGCACCTTGGCGTAGGTGAGATCGTCGTCGTTGATGAGCACGAGGTCGGCATCCGGCCGGTCGATCGTCATACGTTCGTCGACGAGATCGAGCGACACCTGCGATGTGCGGACCAGACGACCGTCCTGCCACCCGTACCCGCCGATGCGGAGGCGGTGCGGTCTCGGATCGGTCTGCGCGAGCTGGTCGCGCCCGTCGGCATCCTGCTGCCAGTTGATCGTCGACAATCCGGATGTCTGCAGCCATGCATCCGACCAGGTGCTCATGTCGCGCCCCGACACGTCGCTCAGCTGCACCAGGAAGTCGTCGAGCGTCGTGTTGCCGAACGCGTGGGCGGCGAAGTACCGGCGGGCACCCTCGAAGAACGCGTCGTCGCCGACGAAGGCGACGAGTTGCTTGAGCACCGATGCCCCCTTGGCGTAGGTGATTCCGTCGAAATTGAGCTTGGCCGCCTCGAGATCGACGATGTCGGCGACGATCGGGTGCGTGGTCGGCAGCTGATCCTGCTGATACGCCCAGGCCTTCCTCCGCAGAGCGAACGTGACCCACGCGTCGTGGAATCGGGTGGCGATCGCCGAGGCGTGCGAGCCCATGTAGTCGGCGAAGGACTCCTTGAGCCACAGATCGTCCCACCAGGTCATCGTGACGAGGTCACCGAACCACATGTGGGCCATCTCGTGCAGGATCGTGTTGGCGCGCGCGGCGCGCTGAGCATCCGTGGCCGCGCCGCGCGAGATGTACGCCTCGGTGAAAGTGACCAGGCCGGGGTTCTCCATGGCACCGAGGTTGTACTCGGGCACGAAGATCTGGTCGTACTTGCCCCAGGGATACGGGTAGGCGAAGGCATCGGTGAAGAAGTCGAGCCCCTGGCGGGTGACCTCGAGGATCTCGTCGGACTCGAGGTGCGGGGCCAGCGAACGTCGTACCAGCACGCCGAGGGCGATCTGCTGCTCGTCGCGACGCCACTCCCCCTGCACCCGGGCATAGGGGCCCGCCGCCACCGAGGTGATGTAGCTCGAGATCGGCAGGGTGGGGGCGAACTCGACCCGCTGCACTCCGACTCCCACGTCGAGCTTCGCGGCCACCTGGTTCGACAGCACCTCCCAGCCGGCCGGCGCGTCGACCACGAACGTGTACGAGGCCTTGATGTCCGGCTGTTCGAAGCACGCCATCACCCGTCGCGAGTCGGCGGGCTCGTACTGGGTGTAGAGGTAGGTGTTCTCGTCAACGGGGTCGTGAAAGCGGTGCATTCCCTCGCCGGAGCGACTGTACGCCGCGGTCGCCTCGACCCGCACGGTGTTGATCGTGCCGAGGCCGCCGAGCCGGATGCGCGCACCGTCGTAGTCGATATCGACCTCGACGCCGTTGACGACCACGCGATCGACCGACTCGCCGATGAAGTCGAGCCAGGTCTCGGTGCTCGTCGACTCGAATTCGAGGGTGGTGATCGTCGGGAACCCGGTGCGGGCGCGCTGCGGAGCGCCGGTCAGATCGAGTTCGACGCGGATACTGCGAGCGGTGACGACAGCGGATCGCGCCGCCGTCTCGTCTCGGGTGAGGTCGGCTGTGTCCATGCATCCATCCTCGCACCAGGCCCCCGCGACCACGACGGTGCCCCGTGCACGGCGGAATATACCAGTGACCCGCAGGTGCTCCGCGATTCCGTTCGGACACGAAATGAGAACAACTCGATTCGGACGCATGAAAGTTGCCCCTCCCGGTTACAGATTGTTTCCGCGGTGTAAACCTCTGCCGTTTTGGTCAGGCGGCGACACGGCGCTCTCATAGCGTCGTGCGGGTCGGCGCATCGCCGGCGTCCCCCACCCGACACCGAGGCCGGAATCACGATTCCGGCTCAGACTCTTCTGGAGTGCAGTGAGAAAGCACACGAACGCGCGCCTCAGATGGCTGGCGATCACCGCCGCCGTCGCCACCCCCTTGATCGCGCTGAGCACCCCCGCAGCGGCAGTCGCTGCTCCCGACGACGGCGACACCGTGGCAGCAGGTGACGACTGGTCGGTCGTCAACGCGGCCGGCGGTTATCTCGTCACGTTCGAGCTCGACGAGCCTCTGCCGATCGTCAGTGACGCCCCGACACTGCTCGCCGACGGCGAGGTCATCGGTCTCGCCACCGAATCCGATGACGGTCGCTCCCTCAGGGTCTTCACCAACGATCCGCGCGTCACGACGGCGGAGGACGTCGAGAAGGGGTGGGCGTCGGGAGATTCGGCCAAGGCCGCCGAAGACGCCGAAGCGGAACGCGTCGTGGATGAGCCGAACCAGGAGCTGCTGGATCAACTGAGCCGTATCGACGCGGCACCGGAGGTCGCGGATCCGAGCGACCCCGGCGAGTACACGGTGACCGAGGCTGAGTACGACTTCGGCGATCGAGCGATCGCCCTGTCCGGGATCTCCGGGATCCGTGGCGAGGTGACCGGCAAGATGTACCTCACGAGTGCGGCGGGAGAACGGCCGACGGTCGTGCTGCTGCACGGACGTCACGGCTCCTGCGCCACGAGCGGTACGCCGGCGAATCGTTGGCCATGCGCTCCGTCGCAGGTCAATGTACGCAGCTATCAGGGATACGAGGGCACGGGTCGCGCGCTGGCCTCGCATGGCTACAACGTGCTGTCGATCGCGGCGAACGCGGTGAACTCCAACGACAACCAGCTCGCCCTGGATTACGGTGCGAAGGCACGCGGACAGCTGATCCTCGACACTCTGGAGATGCTCGAGAAGGCGAGCTCGGGAGCACCCGTGGCGTTCGACGACATCTCCTGGCCGGATGCCGAGGGAACCGTCACGACCACCACCCGAACGCTCGACGAGGCTCTGGTGTACGCGACGACACGACGCGACGCTCCTGCCCCTGCCGCGGGCGTCACGGCCTCCGCACTCGTCGGCCGTTTCGACCTCGACAGGGTGGGCATCATGGGGCACTCCCGCGGCGGCGAAGGTGCGACGTCCGCGGTCACGCTGAACCAGGCGAAGGAGGATCCGTTCGGCATCGTGTCGGTGCTCCCGCTGGCGCCCGTGGACTTCGGTCGGATGACCGTTCCGGACGTGCCGATGGCCGTCTTCCTCCCCTACTGCGATGGAGACGTGAGCAACCAGCAGGGTCAGCACATGATCGATGACTCCCGTCACGCCTTCGGCGACGAGGTCATGCGCTCGGCGGTCTGGGTCATGGGGGCGAACCACAACTTCTTCAACACGGTGTGGACGCCGGGGCTGTACCCCTACTCCACGAGCGACGACTGGAGCGCGTCGGACCGCACCTCCTCCTGCAGCACGTCGGATGCGAGCAGGCTGAGTCCTTCCCAGCAGTATCAGGTCGGCGTCTCGTACATGACGGGCTTCTTCCGCCTCACGATCGGCGGCGAGAGCGAGTTCCAGCCTCTGTTCGACGGTGCCGCGGCACCGTCGACCACCGGCACGACGTACGCGGACGTGCGAGTCATGACGTCGCAGCCGACCTCCGCCACCAGCCTGGTCTCGCCGCTGAACGACTCGAGCTCTCTCGTCCGTGCGGCCGGGAACGCCGCGGCGCAGGTCTGCGCCAATGCGGAGACCGCGACGTCGATCGCACCGTCCGTCCCGTACTGCACGGTCCGACCGGTCGGCACGTCACGTGTCCCGCACTGGACTCCGGTGCGTTTCGGTCTGAACGTGCCCGCATACCCGGTCACGCGCTTCACGTGGACCGGCTCGACGAGCGACCCTTCCGCTGTGAGCAACGGGCAGCTGATCGTCACGGTGCCCGAACGCGCTCGCGATGCATCCGATCGCACGCAGCTCACGGTGAAGACCGCTCCCGACATCGCCGTGCCTCTGGGCACCGACTTCACCATCACCGTGGTCGACGGCCAGGGTCGCACGTTCAGCCGCGCAGCGTCCGAGGTGAATCCGCTCGCCGTGAACCGGATGCCCGGTGGAACCCATACGACCCTCAACAAGGTGGTTCTGCAGCAGCTCACGATCCCGACCGCGGATATGACCGGAATCGACCTGAGCGACGTGCGTGAGGTGCGGTTCTCGGCCGGCGTCGGTGCGGACGGCACGGGGGCCGGCGGGATCTACCTGTCGGACCTCGCCTTCGACACGCCGACATCCACGCCCGCCGTGATCGAGACCCGGACGACCGTCAACATCGCGAAGACCTGGGTGGAGGAGGGTGACGCGCCGGACGTCGTCGACGTCGCCGTCTATCTCAACCGCCCGGAGTCCACGCCGGTCACGACGGGCGTCAGCTTCGTGCCCACCGCCGGGCCGGTTGCGGCATCCGTCTCGAGCGTCACCTTCGAGCCGGGCGAGACGTGCAAGAGCGTGTCGGTGCCGATCACCGGGAACACGGATCCGTCCGGTGCCGCGTCGACCGCCATCACGGTCAGCGCGACCAACACGACGACCGCTGTCATGGGCGCGAATGCGTTCAACACGCTCAACGTGCGGGAGGATGACGGTCTCACCAGCGGAGCCGAGCTCGGTTCCCCGGTCGGCTTCCAGGGCGATGTCTGCGCTGAGCTCGCGGCCTCTCGTGAGTCCGGTGAACTGGATGCGTCTCAGGATGCCGTCGCACCCGGTGGCCACGTCTCGTTCACCGCGCGCGGATATCGTGCCGGCGAAGCCGTGGCGTTCACCTACCGCGGCGACGCGCTGGCGACCGTGGTCGCTGACGCGGACGGCGTCGCCGAAGCCAGTGCGGCGGTGCCGGAGGATTCGGAGCTCGGCTCTGTCGAGGCGACGGCCACCGGTGTCGGATCCGCGCGCGTGCAGTCGGTCGTGATCGATGTGCTCGCCCCGACGGCCACCGCGCTCACGCTCGCCGAGGGTCAAGAGCCGACCGAGGGCGAGGACCTGACTCTCATCGCGACCGTGTCCGGCGCCGTGACCGACGGATCTGTGACGTTCTCCACGACACCGATCCCCGGTGCCGTGGATGCGCTGCGTGCGGACTCGCCGCAGACCGCCCTGGGAACCGCTGACGTGGCGGACGGTGTCGCGACGTTCACTCTCGTCGGCGGGCTGCCCGCCGGGGAGCACGCCGTGGTCGCGACGTTCGAGCGCACCGCGACTGCCTCGGCGTCTTCGTCGGAGCCGTTGGTGTTCGAGGTGGCCGCCGCTCCGGTGACCGAGCAGCCGGGCACCGAGTCCCCGGAGCCGACCGATCCCGGCGGATCGTCCTCGGGCTCGGCTGGTTCCTCGGGCGCGGCAGGTTCGTCGACGGATGGAGCGGGCGCGGGCGTGCTCGCTGCGACAGGAGCCGAGATCGCGGTGGGCTCGCTGCTCGCGGCCGTCGCGCTCCTGCTCGGTGGCACGACGATCCTCGTCGCACGCCGCCGCAGGTCGGCGGCATCCGACAGCTGACCTGATCACCGGCGCCGTGGGGCGCACCGTTCACAGACGGTGCGCCCCGCGGTCGTTCTGCGGGCAGGCGATGCGCCCGAGGTGCGTGCCTCAGCCGAGCAGCCGACGGATCGCGCTCTCGGGTGACACGCTCCGGTCGAGGATGCGTCCGCGGTTGTACTCGCGGAAGACCCGCGGGTCGATGTAACTGTTCCGCGCGACAGTGGGGGTGTTGCCCAGGGCCGTCGCGGTCGCCTGCACGGCCAGCCTCTCGGCCTTGCGTCGATCGGAGCGTGAGTCGAAGCATCCGAGCTGCGCCAATGCGTCTGCGGCGACGATCGTCCCGTGCAACGTGCGGAAGTCCTTCGCAGAATAGGCGTCGCCGGTCACCTCGCGCACGTGGGTGTTGACCTCGGAAGAGGTGATGCGCACGCGACATCGGCCCTTGCGGTACGCGAGCAGCGGGGCTCTCGGCGCGCCGACGGCGAACTCAGCGACGGCTTCGGCCAGTGCCGCGTCCACGACCTCGATCTCCGCGGTGCGGCCGCTTTTGGCCGGGAATCGCAGGGCCACACTGTCGCCGTCGACGCTCGCATCTCGCCGCTGCAACGTGCTCAGGCCTCTGCTGCCGTTGCGGGCGAGATAGCGCTCCGAGCCGATCCGCAGCGCCGCGTCGTCGAGCAGTCGGAACGCGACGGCGAGGGCACGGTCTCTGGTGAGTCCCTCAGAGCGGAGCGCGATCGTCACCCGTCGCCGGGCTGCAGGCAGTGCCTCGGCGAGCCGCAGGGACCGCTGGAACTTGCGGCGGTCGCGACGCACCCGCCAGAGCGGGTGGTACAGGTATTGGCGGCGTCCCGCTTCATCGGTTCCGACGACTTGGATATGGGCGAGCGGGTCGGCAGCGATCCAGACGTCACGCCAGGCGGGCGGAATCACGAGATCGCGGATGCGGTCGCGGTCAGCCTCCGGCGCAGGTTCGTCCTGAGCATCGAGATATCGGAAGCCGTTTCCGGCGCGCACCCGCCGATAGCCGCTGTCTTCGCCGGGAATCACTCTGATCAGTGCGACCACGCCTCACCCTCCGTCTGCCTCACGCCACGAGGCTGCCCTCCGGAAACGCTTCAGAGAAGGGCATGGATTCTCGAGACGCGAACTGGTAATCGGCCAGGCGACACTGGCGGAGACGACGAACGGATGTGATGGCATGCGGCGATCCTGGCCCGCCCGATGTAGCTGGGACGAACGGAGCGGAGCACCGTACCTCGTTCGCCGGCGCCTGCCGGCATCTCCCTCTTGCCCACCAAGGCGCGCGGGCGGGCACCAGCCGCTCTTCCTGTGCCGGTGCCAGCGTGTGGACGCACGCGCTCGCTCCGTTCGACCTCAGCGGGCGCACGCAAGAGGCGTCACAGTCCCCGCATCTCAACGTCATCCGGTCGCGTCAAACGGATCACAGGAGAGAACAGGCCGGAGCGGAGCACGGCAGTGCAGCCAATCAGCCGGGCCGAGTGTGGTGGTCCGCTTCCCCGCGTGGTCAGCCGGTCCCGGCGGCGAGAGCGGGTCGGAGAATGGGTCGTGGGGTGCGCCACCTGCGGGCGGGGTCCCACCATCCCGGACCCCGGATCTCGGGCACCCCATGGTGCATGCGGATCTCCCACCCCGACGTATCCAACGACCGGTGGTGCCACCAGCACAACGGGACCCCGTTGTCCGTATGCGTCGGCCCACCCCGAGCATGCTCGGTCACATGGTGGATCTCGCACCACGACGCCGGCACATGACACCCCGGGATCAGACACTCCTTATCCCGCAGGATGATCGCCCGCCTCTGATGGACCGTGAAGACCCGGTCGGTGACACTGATCCCCACGATCCTGCCCTCATCCATCAACACCCTCTGAATCGCCCCCGTGCATGCCGTGTGCGTCGCAACAGAGACCGGGACGTGGGCGAGGGACCCGTTGTCCGTTCCCGGAGCACCCGGGATCCGCGCCCACCCGGACCCTGTCGCAAGGTCCGACACGTTCACGTGCACCACGAGCGTCGGCGACGCCCCACCCAACGTCGGGGTGTCCTCATGCCGTGCGGCGATGCCCAGTGCGGCAGCGAGGGCGTCATGCCGCTTCATCCCCGCATCCCGGGAATCCAGGCGTGACGTGTCCGGCATCGCCTCGCTGTGCTCGGATTCCGAATCGGACTCGCCGCATTCGCCCTCTCGCGCGGACTCCCCGTCAGAGGGAGAGAACCGGACACCTGCCGGGATAGGTGCCCCGCCGACTTTCGGGTTGTTGTGCGCGTCGAAGATCAACTGCAACTGCGCAGCGACCTCCGGCAACAGGTTCCCCGTGATCGAGTGCAAGCCGTTCTTCGCCGCCCCGATCCTCACGAACCTCCGCGACGACGCATCCCTGTCCTTCGGCTCCGCCCCATCCGGGGCCAACACCGCCGCGAGATACTGGGCAGCGTTGCGCAACTCCCCCGGCGTCGCCGGCGGACCCTGACGAACACCACCATCATCGTCGACACCAGCATCCGTCACCCCCGTGTCACCATCCGCATCCCGGTGCCCGCGGGCGAACCCCGCCAACAGCTCATCCGCCGCCAACCGGTCCTCCGGACGCAACCTGTCCTGGATCGCCTCCAACGGGCCGATCGCCGCGAGAAACCCCGCCACCCCGATCACCCCGTCCAACAGCACCT